>JAIQFR010000110.1 GCA_020073205.1 Terriglobia bacterium | reverse complement strand
CGATGGCGTATGACAGCGCGCGGGAGCGCGTGGTGCTCTTGGGCGGGTTCGGCGCGACCGGGAGCCTTCTCGCCGCGACTTGGGAGTACGCTCCGATCTCCGCGTGCGGGCACGCGAGCGGCGTGGTGGAGTTCTTGGCGGGCACCGGGGCCGGGAACGGTTCCGCTCTCGATGCGCTCGGCCCTCCCGACGGCCGTACCGTGTCGCTCGGTCTCGACGGACAGCTCGTTCTCGAGATGAGCCCCGCAATCCGCAACGGTCCGGGGGCGGATTTCATCATCCACGAGAGCGGCGCGAGCAGCGGAGACATCGACGAGAACTTCCGGGTCGAGGCGAGCAAGGATGGGATCGCTTATGTATTCGTTCGCGATTGCCCGGGGGATGAGTGTCAGGTCGATCTTTCGGAGGCCGGGCTCACGAGCGCGTTGTTCGTTCGAATCACCGACCGTCCGCCGCAGGAGGCCGGCGCTCCTCCGCCGAGGACCGGCGCGGACATCGACGCCGTTTCTGCCGTTCACTGTGAGGTTGCCGGAATCTGCAACGGCATCGACGACGACCACGACGGCATCGGGAACGTATGCGACAACTGCCCCGGCACGGCGAACCCGAATCAACTGGACTCGGACGGAGACGGCGTGGGCGATGCCTGCGACAACTGCCCCAGCGTGGCGAACTCCGACCAAGCCGACAGCGAGAGAGGCGACGTTCCTTTGCAGCAGTGGGCGACGTCCGCGACGGCGAGCAGCGAGTACTCGTCGGGGGAGTACGGCGCCGCAGCGGCGCTGGGATTCCCGGACGTGTCGGGATGCGACGGCGACCCGGGGGCGTGGGCGCCGCTCGAGGGCGGAGCGGATCCCGAGTGGCTCGAGGTCCGTTACCCGATCCCGGTCTACGCGACCGGGATCGCCGTGTTCGAGACCTACGTGTTCGGCTCCGTGTTCCAGGTCGACTTGATCGATACCGACGGGGCCTACCACACGATCTGGACCGGGATCGATGTGGCCTCGTGCGGGACGCCTTTCTCGGCGACATGGGAGCGGACGGCGTATCTGGTGGCGGGCGCGAGGGTGCACACGGCGATCGACTCGTGGGAGCAGATCGACGCGGTCCTGCTCGACGGCGCTGCGCAGAACTACCCCGAGCCGGACGGGATTGCCGATGCCTGCGACAACTGCCCGAGCGCGGTCAATCCCGACCAGACGGACGCGGACCATGACGGCCGGGGAGATGCCTGCGACTGTGCGCCCATGGACGCAGGGAGCTACTCGTCACCCGGCGAGGTCGCGGGCGTACGTGCGGCGGGAGCCAACGACACGGAGATCTCGTGGGACGGTCAGGCCGTGCAAGTCGGTGGCGCGGTGGAGTACGACGTCGCCTCCGGACCGTTATCTGATTTGCGCAGCGTCACGGGTCTCGCTGGCGCGACCTGTCTCGCGGGACGTCTCACGACCCCGACCTACGCGGACAGCCGGGTCCTTTCGGTCGGGGAGGGCTTCTACTATCTCGCGCGTTCCCGCAACGCGTGCGGCGTCGGAACGTACGGATCGCAGACCGGGGGAATCGAGCGGGGGATCACGGCTTGCCCGTGATCTCGTTCGCCGCGACTCTTCGACTGGCGTATGGTGCCGAAGCCCGGACTCGAACCGGGACGGGCTAGGCCCACTAGATCCTGAATCTAGCGCGTCTACCAAATTCCGCCACTTCGGCCAACCGTGCGGCGATAAACTACCAACCCCGGGACGCTCGTGTCAAGCAGACGCGCCTGCACGAAGGCCGGCGCGCGACCTGATGCTCCCGGAAAAGCGAGGCTCCATGCGGCACGAAAGGCCGGCGGCCCAGGACCGGGAGGCCGTCGAGGACGCGGTCCTCGAGCATCTCCGAGGGCCCGACTACCGCCCCGCGTCCCTCCGCGAGATCATCGACAGGCTCCGCGTGCCCCACAAGGCCCGGCCTGCGTACCGGCGCGCCATGCGGGCGCTCCTGGTGTCGGGGCGGGTGGTTCACGTCCAGGGAAGGAAGCTGGCCGCCGCCGAGGAGCGGATCGCCCGCGGCCGGATCCACGTCCACCCGCGAGGGTTCGCCTTCGTCCGCACCGAGGAGCCCGGGAAGGACGTGTTCATTCCGCCCCGGCGCCTCGGCGGCGCGGTCCACGGCGACTCGGTCGAGGTGAGGGTCCTCGGGATCGACCGCGATGGAAGGCCCGAGGGGGAGGTGACCGACGTCGTCGATCGTCGGGGGCGGCGCGTCCAGGGGCTCTTCAGGCAGCGCGACCGAGGCGGCCTGGTGCAGCCGTTCGATCCGTCGGCTCCGTCGGAGGTGACCATCCCGGGCGCGTTCCGGATGGACGCCGAGGACGGCGACGCGGTGGAGGTCCTCGTCCTTCGGCCCGCGGTGGGCGGCGCGCTGTCCGAGGGGAAGGTCGTCGAGGTCTTCGGCCGTCTGGGCGATCCCGGCGTCGACACGATGGTGGTCGCGCGCCGCCACGAGCTCAGGACCGAGTTCCCCGACGACGTCGTCGCGGCGGCGCAGCACCTTCCGGACGCGGTCCCCGCCGCGGAGGCCGCGCGCCGGGAGCGGTTCGACGAACCTTCCCCGGTGACGATCGACGGGGAGACCGCAAGGGACTTCGACGACGCGATCGCGGTGGTCTCGCTCCGGGACGGAGGCTTCCGTCTCTACGTCCACATCGCGGACGTCGCGTTCTTCGTTCGGCCGGGGCACACGCTGGACGTCGAAGCGAGGGAGCGAGGCACGAGCGTCTACTTTCCCGACCTCGTCTTCCCGATGTTCCCCGAAAAGCTGTCGAACGACCTCGGCTCGCTCCGCCCCGGAGAGGATCGTCTGGTCCAATCGGCGATCCTCGACCTGGATCGTGAAGGAGCGGTTCTCTCGGTCCGCTTCGCCGACGGCGTGATCCGGTCGGCGGCGCGGCTCACCTACACGCAGGTGGCCGCGGTCCTCGATGGGCGGGAGCCCGCGCCTCGGATATCGAAGCGGATCGCCGGGATGCTACAGACCGCGGACGAGCTGCGGGACCTCCTGGAGCGGCGGAGGGCGGCCCGCGGGAGCATCGACTTCGACCTGCCCGAGCCGAAGATCCTGCTCGACGTCGAGGGAGCGATGACCGGCATCGCCATCGAGCCCCGGAACCGCGCGCACCGGATGATCGAGGAGTTCATGCTCGTCGCCAACGAGGCGGTGGCGGGGTATCTGGACCGCGAGAGGGCCCCCTGCCTGTACCGGATCCACGAGGCACCCGACCCGCTCAAGGTCGAGGCGCTCGCGGAGTTCGCGTCGATGTTCGGGCTCTCGCTCTCGGCGGACCCTGAGGCGGTGAAGCCGCGCGACATCCGGAGGCTCGTCGAGGCCTCGGAAGGCCGCCCGGAGCAGGCGCTCGTGAGCCAGGTCGCCCTCCGCTCCATGAAGCAGGCTCGTTACAGCGCGGAGAACCTCGGCCACTTCGGCCTCGCGTCGGCGGTGTACGCGCACTTCACCTCGCCGATCCGCCGCTATCCCGACCTCACGCTCCACCGGATGCTCCGCGCGTTCCGCCGCGGCGACGCCGGACACCTCGCGGCGGTCGCGGACGGGCTCCCCGAGCTGGCGGACGCCTGCTCGAAGCGCGAGCGCGAGGCGGAGGCCGCGGAGCGCGAGCTGCTCGAGTGGAAGAAGGTCGCGTTCATGAAGGGTAAGGAGGGACAGGCGTTCGACGGGATCGTGACCGGGGTCGCCCGGTTCGGCCTGTTCGTCCAGATCCGCGAGACGCTGGCCGAGGGGCTCCTTCGCGTCGAGGGGCTCGGGGACGAGCGCTTCGAGTACCAGGAGCGGAGGATGGAGCTGCTCGGCGAGCGCTCCGGCGCGTCGTACCGGCTGGGCGACCCGCTCCGGGTCGTCGTGGACCGGGTCGACCCGGTGCTGCGGCGGCTCGACCTCTCCATCTCGCCCGGGAGCGCCGCGGGAGCGGGACGCGCCGGCAGGCGGGCGCGCGAGACGGGGGCGTCGCCGCGAGCGCGCGGAAAAGGAGCCGGGAGGCGGCCTCGAGAGGGCAGGGCAGGCGGCAGGAGACGGAGGTGAGCGGCGAGGTCCCCTGGTACCGCCTGATCGACCACACCGGGGACCTCGCCATGCTCGTCCGGGCGGCCACGCTCGGGGAGCTCTACGACGCCGCAGCGCGAGCGCTATTCGACGTGATCCTGGACGTCAGGACCGTCGAGCCTCGCGAGCGGCTCGAGGTCGGCGTCGAGGGCGCGGCGGACGCCGAAGACCTGCTGGTGCGATTCCTGTCGGAGCTGCTCTTCCTCCACGATTCGCGCGGGTGGCTCTTCCGGGGCGCCGAGGTTCACGACTTGAGTACCGATCGGCTCCGCGCAACGGCGATCGGCGAGCCGTTCGACCCCGCCCGCCACGCGATCGTTCGGGAGGTCAAGGCCGTGACGTACCACCACCTCCTCCTCTCGGAGGATGCGGACGGATGGTCGGCCCGCCTCGTCCTGGATCTCTGAGCACGAAGCTGCCCGGCGCATAGGTAGGAATTAAGGTTCGCATTGTCGTCAAAACCCCCAATCGGCATGGGGGAATAGCCGCAGCACGACCCACTGCCCCCGCGATCCTTCACCAAGCGCTCCCCGGATGAGGTGTATTCCTTCGAAATCAGCGACTTCGCCCCGTGAAGTCCCGGTTGGCCCCTGCGCCCCGGGGATGCACGGTTCTTGCACAAGGCCGCGCTCTGCAGCGATCTCTCTAGGAGGAGGAGCGAGGAAAAATGAAGCCAAGAACCGGAATCCCCCACTTGAAAACCATGTCGATGGCAGGGCTCGTCCTGGCTCTTCCGCTGCTGTTCGGCGTGAGCGGAGCCTGGGCCACGATCCAGTACCTGGACGATGGCGCCGTTCAGAACAGCCAGAACGGCTGGAATCTCCCGGCGCAGGGAACCTGTCCGGCGGGCGCGGCCCAGGGTTACGCCGGCATCGACACGCGGCCGGAGTGCTCGGCGCTCAGGCTCAACATCGTCCAGGCGAGCTGCACCGGTAACTACTCCTGGACGACGAGCGGCGTCTGCAATGACCTGGTCCACACGAGCCAGGCGACGTGCGAGCCCGCGGGGGACCGGCTCTGGAATGCCGCCACGAGCACCTGCTCCGTCGTCATGATGTACGACGACCGGAACGACGTGACCTGCGTGAAGCACGGCGGCACCTGGATCACTTCCGGCACGTGCACCGGCGCCTGGGTCATGCCCGCGCGGACCGTATACGCCCCGAACCTGCTCACGGGCACGGGCCCCGGGGATCAGTGCCTGCGCTGCCACAACACGCTGACGCAGTACAACAGCCCCAGGGTGCGGGACACCGAGGACACGCTGTACATGGGCCACAAGAACATGGCCCGGAAGGTGACCCCCGGCCTGGCGTGGGGCGGCCCACCGATCGCCTGCACCGACCCGAGCTACACCACCGAGGAGGACTGCATCCACCACGGCGGCTCGTGGCTCCCGGTCGCGTCCTACCCGAGCGACGACACCGGCAACGTGTTCAACTGGGGCGCGGGCCAGATCACCGTGAGCGGCACCCCCTACGACCTGACCTGGATCTACGGCGACTGGATCAGCCCGCTCCCGAGAGCGATCTACAAGGCACCGGCCAGCACGTCGAAGACCTGCACCGATCCCCGGTACTCGAGCCAGAGCGCCTGCGAGGGAGCGGGCGCGACATGGGTCTTCAATTCGGGCACGACCTACTCCTGCGGGCGCTGCCACACCACCGGCTGGACCAGCGACAGCGCGATCAAGCCGTCCACCGGGATCGAGGCGAAGGAGCCCGAGGCGTCCTTCCCCGGCATCACCTGGGACCGGCTCAGCAACGCGCCGGCGAACGTGGTGAATCTCTCGGGCGCCGTGACCGGCGATCCCAACAAGTACTCCTCCTGGGACGCTTACGGGATCTCGTGCAACCGCTGCCACAACGCGGCGATCGACACGACCAAGGGGGACAGTTCGACGCCCCCGCAGTACAGCTCGCCGACCGGGATGTCCAGCCACCACACCAACCTCACCTCCACCGACATCAGCTCCGGAGCCTGCACGGATCCGCGCTGGACGGCGGAAGCCCAGTGCACCGCGAACGGCGGCACCTGGACCATCGCCTGCAACCTGGGCTCCACGGCGGGAACCTGCACGAACGCCGCGACGAGCTCGGCGGCGTGCGCCGGCACCACCACGGCCAACTGGATTGCGGCCGCCGGCTGGTGCAGCAACGCGTTCTACGCGAACCAGACGGACTGCACGGCGAACGGCACGTGCAGCAACTCCGTGTACACCACCCAGGCGGCCTGCACCGGGGCCGGCGCGACCTGGAGCGCGTTCCAGTGGCAGGACGGCTGGTGCGTTCGCACCGACGCCCAGACTTCGGCTACCTGCACCGGTGGCTCGGGCAACAACGCGCTGACCTGGCGCGCGAACGGGAGCCAGGCTTCGTGCCAGGCCGCCGGCGGCACCTGGTCGTTTACGAAATGCAGCCTCGAAGGGTACTGCAACAGTGGGACGTGCAGCGACCTCGCCTACACCGACGCGGTCAACTGCGAGGCGGCCGGCAAGACCTGGACGCCGATCCTCACGAAGGCCGCGTGCGACACGGCCGGCGGCCAGTTCCGCTACGCGACCGACATCGTCCGCTGCGACGACGCCGGCGGCAGGTGGACGGGGAACAACATAAGCCGCGGCCCGATCATCACCGGGCTCTGCATGAACTGCCATCGCCAGGAGACCGGCGGCCTGCCGTACGGCGCCACCTCGAGCGACGGGGTGACGGTCAACTACACGGCGAGCGACCCCGCGGGGCAGCTCAAGGTCGGGCCGTACCACAGCACGGTGGCGTTCCTGAGCCACCCGCACGGCAACCAGTTCCTGAACAGCCCGCACGGCAAGTTCGTCGGGACGTTCGACAAGATCGCCACCGGGAAGTTCAACTTCGCGATGACCGGCGAGTACCGGAGCTTCTTCCAGATCGACGACGAGGCGGCGAACACCGGCAACGGCTGCACCGGCTGCCACGAGGTGCACACCAGCACGGTCACCGGGGAGAAGCCGTTCCGCGCCGAGTGCACCGAGTGCCACTCGGGGCAGCACGCCATCGACCTGACCCGGATCAACCACCTCGGCGGGACCGGCACGCCGCTCGAGAAGATGGGGACCGAGCCGTCGGAGCCCTGCATCATCTGCCACATGCCCGGCGGGGCGCACCTGTTCCGGATCAACGCCAGCGCCAGCTACTCGACGTTCCCGATACCCGCGGCCATCTCGGCGACCCAGAACGCCAACACGTCCCCGGACGGCACCTACGCGAACGCCGTCTGGGTGGACGTCGACGCCGCCTGCGGCCAGTGCCACGGCGGCGGCACGTCCCACGTGGAGACCACCGGGAGCATCACGCTGTACACGACGCAGGGCGCGTGCACCACCGCGGGAGGGACCTGGGCGTCCGGCGCCTGCAGCCTCAACAAGGTCGTCACCGTGGCCAGCGCCTCCGGGTTCACGGCGAACGAGCGGATCACCGTCGCGGACGCCGGGAACTTCGAGTACGACGAGATCGGCCCGGTCTCCCGCGGCGACTTCGCGAGCTACATCGCGTCCGTAGGGCCCGGGAACATCCTCACGCTCGCCGGCGCGCCGCCCATCGGCGTCAGCGGCAAGGCAGTCATCCAGAATCCGGTCCGGGATCCCGCCAACTACCGGACGAAGGCCGCGCTGGCCGCGGTCGCCCAGGGGATGCACGCGTCAGCGGGCGTCTCGTACGGTGTCGCATTCTCGGCCTCGCAGACCGCCAACACCCTCAACGTGCGCACGACCGCCAACGTGGACTGCGGCGCCGATCCGTGCCCGGGATTCAAGTACGAGTGGGACTGGGGTGACGGCTCGACGTCCGAGACCGCGGTCCCCATCGGGCTCCACACCTACCCGACCTCGGGCAGGAAATCGATCGTGCTCGTCGTGAAGCTCGACCAACCGGCGCCCAACTTCCTCTCGGTGGGCTCGTCGACGTCCAGCATCACCCTGTCGAGTCCCGACCTCCCGCCCACGGCCGCCGGCGTTTGCACGTGGGATCCGACGACCTGGACCATGCAGGTCGTGGACGCGTCGACGGACGACGGCTCCGACGGGGACACCCTCCCCGGCGACGGCAACGCGATGCTGCAGATCGTCGTGGATTGGGGGGACGGAAGCCTCAAGTCCATCGGCGGCCAGGGCGCCACGTACAACCACACCTACGTCGCGCCCGGCGGACCGTACACGGTGAAGTTCAGGGCGATCGACAGCAAGCTCCAGGGCACGGACTACGTCGAGTGCCCGATCGCCGCGACGCCGACGTACTTCTCCATCAGCGGCGCGGTCACGAAGAGCGATCACACGACGCCGTTCGCCGGCGTGGTCGTGACGGTGTTGAGGAACGGCACGCTGATCAAGTCGGTGGCCACGGCGGCGGACGGCACCTACTCCGCCGGATCACTCAAGTCCGGGTCGTACACGGTGACGTTCACCCGGTCCGGCTACACGTTCCCGACGCTGGGGCCGATCCCGATCGGCCCGAGCAGCTCCGACAACGACGTCAGCGCGAACGCGCCGGGGCGGATCTCGAAGTCGCTCGCGAGTCTCGAGCGGCAGCGCGCCAACTGAGGAACCCGCGGCAGGGGGGCGAGCGGGATGGACCGCCCGCCCCCCTCGAGCGACGGAATGACGAGATGCGAAAACACGATAGCGTCGGAGGAAACATGAAGAGCGTTCTTAGAGGATTGCTGGTCGCTGCCTGCGGGCTCCTCGTTGCGTCCATTGCGATGGCCTACTCCGGATCCTATCCGGTGGACAGCGGGGTCAACGGCACCGTGCACGATCTCAGCACCGTCCACAACGGGATGGACTACACCGCCGTTCCGGCGGACTCCCTGAATCGGGTCTGCATCTTCTGTCACGCCCCGCACAACTCCTACCGGCTGAGCACGGCGACGGGGGGCGCGGGGCCGGTGGCACCGTCGGACTTCGACTACCTGCCGCTCTGGAACCACGAGTTGCAGGCGTCCACCGCCTACACGATGTACGAGAACGGCCCCGGGGCGCCGCAGACGGGCCCGAAGGCCTCGCAGGCGATCCTCAACGGGATGGCGCCCGGCAGCTCGTCGCTGCTCTGCCTGAGCTGCCACGACGGCACGATCGCGGCGAACCAGTACGGGAACAGCGACCAACTCGCCGGGTCCTCGTCCACCGGCGGCAAGTTCATGAGCTCGGTCTACACCATCGGCCATGGCGCGGACCGGTACCTCGGGAACCACCACCCGATCGGTTTCGACTACGATCTGGTCAAGGCCGGCGACAACGAGATCCGGAACGCCGACAACGCCATGCTCACGCCGTCCACCTTCGTCCGCGATCACCTCTACGGGCCGGGAAGCACCCGAATGGAGTGCGGCACGTGTCACTCGGTTCACAACAAGGGGAACGCCGGCGAACGGCTCCTGTGGAGGAGTGACGAGAACAGCAAGCTCTGCCTGACCTGCCACGACAAGGGCCCGTACATCGCTCCCTGAGGCCTCGACGGAACGCGGATCGGCATCGGCGAGAGGGGAACGGCGACCCTTCTCCTCTCGTCCATCCACTCCATGGGAAGTCCCGCTCCCATCCCGGTCCGTTCCGGGGTGGTAGACTGGCCCGTCCCGACACGCCGCGGCGCGCTTTCTCTGACCCGGCCGGAGCGACGGCATGCGGAAGGACCGATGACGAACCGGGGCGTAGGCTCGGCGTGCGCCGTCCTCGCGCTGCTCCTCGCGGGGTGCGCCGCGCCGGTGCGGAGGCGGGATGCTGCGGTCTTCTTCCCGCCCCCGCCGAGCCTCCCTCGGATCCAGTACCTGGTGTCGTACAGCGGGCTCAAGGACATCGAGAAACAGTCGGCGTTCAGCCGGTTCGTCGTCGGAGAGCAGCAGAACGTCAAGGTGGACAAGCCCTACGGCGTGGGGATCCGCGACGGCAAGGTCTACGTCTGCGACACGAACAACACGGTCGCAGTGTTCGACCTGAAGAGCCAGACCTTCGGCGCCCTCAAGGGCGCCTCGGGGCCGGGACGGCTCGTGCAGCCGACCAACATCGCGATCGACGGCGACGGAACCCTTTTCGTCGCCGATCCGGTCCGGGGACAGGTGGTCGCGTTCGACAGGAACGACGAGTACCTCCGGGCGTACGGGGAGCCGGGCGCCTGGCGTCCCGTGGACGCGGCGTCGTTCGGAGACCGGTTGTACGTCGCCGACGTCCAGAACGGGCTGGTCAAGGTCTTCGACCGCAAGAGCGGCGAGATGGTCGAAACCCTCGGCGACAAGGGGGCGCCCTCCGAGCGGCTCGACCGGCCCACGAACCTGGCCTTCGACCAGGAGGGGGATCTGTTCGTCACCGATGTCGGCCGATTCCAGGTGGTCAAGTTCGACCGCGACGGGCATTTCAAGGCGACCTTCGGAAAGGCCGGCGACAATCTCGGCCACTTCGCGAGGCCCAAGGGCATCGCGGTCGATCGGGAGGGCCGGCTCTACGCGGTGGACGCGTCCTTCAACAACGTCCAGATCTTCAACCCGGACGGGCGCCTCCTGATGTTCTTCGGCGGGGGAGGCGAGCAGCCCGGCAATTTCACGCTGCCCGCCAAGGTCACGATCGACTACGACAACGTCCGGTACTTCCAGGAGTACGTCGAGCCCGGCTTCGACGTCGAGTACCTCGTTCTGGTCACGAGCCAGTTCGGAGACCGCCTGGTGAACGTCCTGGCCTTCGGGAAGGAACGAGGCAGGAACTATCCCTCCGACGCCGACCTGTTGAAGGAGATCGAGGAGCAGCGGGCACGGGAGATGGAGAAAGCGCGGCAGCAGGAGCCGCGATCGCCGGATGGGAAAGCGCCGTCACCACCACCGCAACCCCCTTCTCCCGCGCCGGTCCCATGAATCGCGGGGCGGGCGGGCATTCGCGATCCCCGGCACGATGAGAGCGAACTCGGCGGTGGCCTGCTGTTGCGTGGTGGCTGCCCTGACGGCCGGCTGCAGCGTCGCGACCCGTCACAAGGTCCTCACGGTGTTTTTCGACGGGGTCCCGGAGCCCAAGCAGGCCGCGGCGGCCGCGGCGCCGGTGCCCGCTGCGAGCGCACCGGCCTCCCGAGCAGCGGTCGCTCTGGAGCACGGGCCGTACGCCGCCAAGCTCTGCGGAGCCTGCCACCGGTCCGCGGCGGGCAACGCGCTCGTGGTCCCGAAGGACCAGCTCTGCCTCACGTGCCACGAGTTCCGCCGCGCCACGAAACACGTGCACGCGCCGTTGGCATCGGGCGACTGCCTCATGTGCCACGATCCGCACAGCTCGAAGTACGCCTACCTCCTGGTTTCCGAGCCCGAGGTCTTTTGCCTCCACTGCCACGACGCGCAGGCCGTCTCAAAGAACCCCGCGCACTCCGGTGAGCCGAGGACGTGCACGGCTTGCCACGACGCCCACATGTCCGATAACGAGTACCTGCTGAAGTGATGGCGAGGCGAGACGTGCGTTGCGGAGCGCTGGCCGCGGCCATCGCGATCGCGGTCGCCGGGCTCCCGCCCGCGGCGGCGAGCTGGGAAGACCTCGCCCCGCATCCGGTTCAGAACCGGATCTTCCTGGACCTGTACGGGTTCTACGAGGACGACGACATCCGTTACGGCAGCGGCGACTCCCACTGGGACGACACGTTCTTCAGGGAGAAGCTCACGCTGTCGTCCAGCGGGTTCTTCTACCACCCTCGGTTCCTCCAGTACGAGATGTCGCTCGCCGGGGCGCTGAAGCAGGAGAGCTACGATGCGCCCTTCCTCGGCGACGTCGGATGGAGGACCGGAACCGGGATCGAATACGACATGAGGCTTCTGCTTCTGCCGGAACACCCCTACAACCTCGAGCTGTTCGCGCTCAGGTACGAGCCGTTGCTCCGTGAGGAAGCCTCCCCCCAACGCGGCGGCATGCAGCGCAGCTTCGGCGGGGTCTTTCGCTACCGGAAGCGGCCGTGGTTCTCCCACCTCCGGTTCAGCGACGATTCGGTCGACGCGGGCGCCAGCCAGACGGATACCCGGAGGCTCGACGCCGGCGGACAGTACTTCCAACGATTCGAGTCGGGTCGCCAGCTCTCGCTGAGCGCGAACGTCAATCCGTCGAGGTTCACCACCTCCGAGGGACTCTCCGGAACGTCTTCCCAGGACGTGCTGAGCGGGAGCGTGGAGGTGGAGCGGGTGCGGCTGACCACCAGCCTCTCCCACAACACCATCGATCAGAGCGGTCTCCTCTCGGGGTCGTTCAGGAGCCACGAGCGAACTTTCGAGGAGCGCCTGACCGCCAAACTGCCGCTGAGATTCAGGGTCGACGCCACGTTCCGCGTGCAGGAGAACGAGAACTCCATCCGTGCTTCGGCCGACGACGTCGCGCGAGAGGTCGACGACACGTACAAGGAGCTCCGTCTCGACCTCTCGCACCGGCTCTTCGAGAGTCTCGACACGAACTACATGCTGCTGCGGGAGAACCGGGAGTCGTCCGGCGGGGACACCCGCTCCACGACCCACCTGCTCAATCTCGACTATACTAAGCGCATCGTCGGTGGCAGGCTCCTCGCCGGGATCAGCTTGGGGAGGGCGGACACGGACACGCGAGGGCAGACCACGGTCGTCGACGAGTCGCACCCATCCACGGCCGTGCCGGGCACGATCACGCTGGCGCGCCCGGACGCCGACCCGGCGAGCGTCATCCTCTACGTGCGATCGCCGCTCCCGCCCGGAGCGCTGGTGCGGCTCGTCGATCCCGACAACTACGTCGTCGCGATGGAGGGAAACGCGGTCGTGATCCACCTGTTCTCCCTGCCGTCGGGGTTCATCGTGCCGGGGAGCTTCGATTTCGAGGTGAGCTACGCCCTCCTGGGCGGCCGCTTCGTTCTGCGATCCGATTCCACCGGGTACAACTTGAGCGTCGAGCTGTTCGACCAGAGGCTGACGCCCTACTACCGGTACTCCGCCGTCCGCTCGGAAGTGATCTCGGGAGTCTTCTCCGGCGTCCCCGTGGATTCCACGTCCCACACCCTGGGCGTCCTCGCCCGAAGCGGCCGGTTCCGCGCGCTGGGCGAGTACCAGAAGCTCGACTGGGTGATCAGCCCGTACCGGGCCTGGCGCGGGGAGGTCCAGTACGTCGCGCCGGTGGACTCGACGACCAGCTTGTACGCCACCACGTCGTTCCTCAGCAAGCGATTTCCCCACGGCTCGTCGTCGTTCGATCAAGCGGCCTATACCGACCAGGTGGTCTCGGCGACCGGCAACCTCCAGAAGCGGTTCATGCGGCAGAACCTGACGATGTACGCGGGCGCGTCGTACACGTCGATCCGCGGCCTCGTGGACAGCGACTCGTACTCGTTGAACTCGTCCGTGGTCCTGAGGATCGGCAAGATGGACCTCAGCGGGGGCCTGAGCGCCTACGCGTCGAGCTCGGACGGGGCGGCGGTGACCGGGACCCGGCGCGCCCACCGCCTCGCCTACTTCAAGGTGCGGCGGGAGTTCTACTGAGATGACCATCGACGGGACGCGCGGAGCGAGCCGGCTTGGGGCGGCCGGGGTGCTCGCCTTCACGATGGTCGCGTCGGGGTGCGCGTCGAGCTACACCCTGAGGACCACGCGGCCCGACATCGTGCTCCAGTGGCCCTTCCAGCCGAGCCCGGCCAAGGTGACCTACGTCCGATCGCTGAACGGGCTCTCGCGCCGGAGAAGCACGGGAGCGGTGCTGAAGGCCGCGGTCTTCGGCACCGAGAAGGAGGACCGCGACGCGTTCGTCCTGCCGGTCGCGGCGGCGGCCGGCCGGGACGGGCGCATCGCGGTGGCCGACATGGGCCGCCGCTGCGTCCACCTGTACCTTCCGGCGCAGGAGCGCTACCTCCAGCTGTTCGGGCCCGACCAGGACCGGATGGCCGCGCCGGTGGCCGTGATCTTCGACGACGGGCTCGGCCTGTACGTCTCCGATTCGACGGGAAAGGTGCTGGCGTACGACCCCGACGGTGCACT
>JAIQFR010000109.1 GCA_020073205.1 Terriglobia bacterium | reverse complement strand
CCCATCATGATGACCACCATGGCGGCGCTCTTCGGCACGCTCCCCATCGCCCTCGGCTTCGGCGCCGGCGCGGAGGCGCGACGCCCGCTGGGTCTCGCCGTGGTGGGCGGCCTCCTGGTCTCGCAGTCGCTGACGCTCTTCGTGACGCCCGTGATCTACACCTACATGGACACCCTGCAGGAGAGGCTCGGCGGGTGGCTCTGGTTCCTCACCGGCCGGGAGAGAAAGGCCGCAGAAGCGTAGGACGTCCCGTGCGGTCCGGGAGGGCCCGGTGAGCGTCCCGTCCTCTTGGAAGCCGCCGCCGCTCCCGCCCGAGCACGGCGCGTGGGTCATGCTGGCGATCCCGCTGCTGCTGGGCCTCGCCGCCGCGGGACCTCCTCGTGCCGCGTCCCTCCTGGTGCCCCCGGCGATGATCGTCCTGTTCCTCGCGCGCGCCGCCGCGCTGCCCGCGGCGGTGCGCGTTGCGGAACGCAAGGCGTCGCCGCCGGGCTATCTGGAGCGCAGGGCGGTCTGGGCCTCGATCTACGCGGCGGGAGCCGCGGCGGGGTTCGTGGCGGCGGCGGCTGCGGCGGATCCGCCCGCCCGCCCCGCCGCCCTCGCGGTCGGCTCGATTGTGCTCCTCCTCGGCGCCGCCCACGGCGCTCTGGCGTTGTTCCGGAAGGACCGGACGCTTGGGGCGGAGATCGTCGGGATGGGGGCGCTGGCAGCGGGGGCGCCCCTCGTGCTCGCGCTCGCGGGGCAGCCGGTTGGAGCGCGAGCCGCCGGGCTCGGCCTCCTGTCCCTCGCCTACTTTGCATCGACGGCGGCGTTCGTCCGCGCCTTCGTGCTCCTGGGAACGAGGCGCCGGACCGCGGTCCTGGGATGTCTCGGCGCGCACGCGGCGCTCGCCGTGTTGCTCATCGGGCTCTGGGCCGCGAGCTGGATTCCGGCGGGCACGCTCGTGGCGTTCGTCCCCGTCCTGGCGAGGGTCGCGTGGGGTCTCTCGTCGCCACCACGGAACGTCCGCGCCCTCGGTTGGCGCGAGGCGTGGGTCGCGGCGACGTTCTCGGCGATCGCGATCGCCGCGCTCGTCCGTTGACTGGGCCCGAATTCTCAATCGCGCGTGATCAATCGGACGGCGCTCTCGTAGAAGAAGTAGTCCCAGGCCCAGTTCACCAGCACGACGATCCGGTTCCGGAAGCCGATGAGGCGGATGAGGTGAACCAGGAGCCACACGACCCACGCCGCGAACCCCCGGAACTTCAAGCCGTGGATGTACGCCCCTGCGGAGTTCCGGCCGATGGTCGCGAGGGAGCCCGGGTCACGGTAGCGGAACGGGATCGGCTCCTGGCCTGCGGCCCGGCGCACGACGTTCCGGGCCGCGAGGTCGCCCATCTGCATGGCCACGGGCGCCATCATCGGAAACGGCGCGCCCTCCGCCTCGAGATAGGCGGCGTCGCCGATCACGAACGCGCCGGCGTGGCCGGGGAGCTCCAGCGTCGGATCCACCCGGATCCGCCCGGCGCGACCGGTCGCGAGGGAGAGCCGCCCGGCGAGCCCCGCGGCCCGGGCTCCGGCGGCCCAGACCAGGGTCCTGGCGTCGAGCGTCTCCCCGCCGGCGAGCCGCACACGCTCCCCGTCGTAATCCTCGACCGCCGTCCCGAGCCACACCTCGACGCGCTTCCTTCCGAGGCTGGCGACGGCCACCGCGCTCAGGTCGTCCGGCATGCCCGGTAGCAGGCGCGGCGACGCCTCGACCAGCACGACCCGGACCTCCCCGAGGTCGAGCCGCGTGAAGTCCCGGGCCAGCACGAGGCGGATCAGCTCGGACAGCGCGCCGGCCGTCTCGACGCCGGTCGGTCCGCCGCCGGCCACGGCGAAGGTCAGCTCCGCACGGCGGCGCGAGGGCTCGCGCTCCACCGCCGCCCGCTCGAAGCACGTCAGCACGTGGTTCCGGAGCGCGACGGCATCGTCCACGTCCTTGAGGCCGAACGCATGACGGCGCACCGACTCGAGGCCGAAGAAGTCCGTCTCGGCGCCGATGGCGAGAACGAGGTAGTCGTAACGGACCGCGCCGTCGCCCGTCTCGACCTCGCGCCGCCCGAGATCGATTCCCGTCACCTCCGCGACGCGGAACTCCAGGTTCCTCTGGCGGCGGAAGATCGCGCGCACCGGGTAGGCGATCTCGCCGGGCGTCAGCCCCGCGGTGGCCACCTGGTAGAGCAGCGGCTGGAACAGATGGTAATTCCTCCGGTCGAGGAGCACCACTTCCACCGGAGCGTGACGGAGCGCTCGAGCGGCGCTCAGGCCGCCGAATCCGGCCCCCACCACGACGACCCGAGGGGGAGCGCCGCTCAAGACCCGTGGGTCCGCGAGGCGGGGCTCGCGACCCGGACGGCGCCGAAGGCGTCGAGCACCAGGGCCCGCTGCTCCGCGAGATGCCGCTTGAACGACCCGGTCGCGGGACTTCCGCTGCGCGGACGGCCGGCATAGCGCAGCGCCTGGCGGTCGGCGAGACACTCCGCGAGGCGCCCGTCGAGGAACTCCCAGGCCCCCATGTTCCGCGGCTCCTCTTGGACCCAGACCACGTCGGTTGCCGCCGGGTAGCGCGCGAGCGCTGCTTTGACCTGCGCGGCAGGGAAGGGGTAGAGCTGCTCGATCCGCACCAGCGCGGTGTCGTGATCCCCGGCCTCGCGACGATGCGCGTCGAGATCGTAGAAGACCTTCCCGGCCGAGAGGGCGACCCTGAGCACCCGCGCGGGTTCGGCGAGGGCCCGGTCGTCGAGGACCTCCTCGAACGTCCCGGAGGAGAACGCCGTGACGGGGGAGACCGCCTCGCGGTGCCGCAGAAGGCTCTTCGGCGTGAGAACGACCAGGGGCTTCCGCTCGGACCTGCGGACCTGACGCCGGAGCAGGTGGAAGTACTGGGAGGGGGTGCTGGGGCTCGCGACCTGGATGTTGCCGCGGGCCGAGAGCTGCAGGAACCGCTCGACCCTCGCGCTCGAGTGCTCGGGCCCCTGACCCTCGTACCCGTGCGGCAGGAGGAGCGCGAGATCGCTCCTCTGAGCCCACTTCTCCTCGGCGGCGGCGATGAACTGGTCGATCACGACCTGCGCGCCGTTGGCGAAGTCCCCGAATTGCGCCTCCCAGAGGACCAGCGTCCCCGGCGATTCGACGCTGTAGCCGTACTCGAACCCGAGCACCGCGAATTCCGACAGCAGGCTGTCGTGAACCTGGAACGGCGCCTGGCCGTCGGCGAGGTGCGCGAGCGGGACATGGGGAATCGCGGTGCGATGGTCGTGGAGGATCGCGTGCCGCTGACTGAAGGTGCCGCGACCGCTGTCCTGACCGGACAGCCGCACGGCGGTCCCCTCGAGCACGAGCGAGCCGAACGCGAGGGCCTCGGCGAGCGCCCAGTCGACCCGGTCCTCGTGAAATTCCTCCTTGCGCCTCGCGAGCTGCTTCGCCAGCTTCGGATGGACCTCGAATCCGTCCGGAACGCGGTCGAGCCCCTCCCGGACCCTCTCGAGCACCGGGCGCGGCACCGCGGTCTCCGCGTGCGGCCGCACGATCCCCTCGAGGGATTCCAGCTCGGGGCGGGCTGCGGCGTCGGCGTCGGCCCGCGCGCGGCGCACCTCCTCGAACGCCCGGTCGAGGCGATCCCTGAAATCGGCGAGCGCGGCCTCGGCCTCCCCCGGGCCGAGGTCGCCTCGTCTCAGCAGCTGCTCGGTGTACAGCTTCCGGACGGACCGGTGCTTCCCGATCTTCGCGTAGAGGATCGGATGGGTGTACGACGGATCGTCGGACTCGTTGTGCCCCCAGCGCCTGTAGCAGACCAGGTCCACCACGACGTCGCGGCGGAACTCCTGGCGGAACGCGAGCGCGAGACGGACCGCCCGGATCGCGTCCTCGGGGTGGTCCCCGTTCACGTGGAAGATCGGCGCCCGGACGGTCTTCGCGACGTCCGTGGCGTACGGCGAGGATCTCGCCTCCCCGGGTCCCGTGGTGAATCCGATCTGGTTGTTCACCACGAGGTGGACCGTCCCGCCGGTGCGGTACCCCTTGAGCTGCGAGAGGTTCAGCGTCTCCGCCACCACCCCCTGGCCGGCGAACGCCGCGTCCCCGTGGATCAGAACGGGGAGCACCTTCGATCTCCCCACGCCCTCGCCGAGACGGTCCTGGCGCGCCCGCGCCATCCCCTCGACCACCGGGTCCACCGCCTCGAGATGGCTCGGATTCGAAGCCACGACGACGTCCATCTTGCGGCCGTCCGGCGAGCGATGGAGGCCGCGGGCGCCGAGGTGGTACTTCACGTCGCCCGTGCCTTCCCGGCTCTCCGGGTCCACGGTCCCCTCGAACTCGCGGAAGATCTCGCCGTAGGGCTTCCCCACGATGTTCGCGAGGACGTTGAGGCGTCCGCGGTGGGCCATGCCGACGACCGCCTCCTCGATCCCTTCCTGCACGGCGTCGCTCAGCAGCGCGTCGAGCGCCGGGATCAGGGTCTCGGCCCCCTCCAGCGAGAACCGCTTGTGTCCCACGTAGGTCGCGTGGAGAAAGCGCTCGAAGGCCTCGGCGGCGTTCAGCTTCTCGAGGGCCCGCGACTGCATCCCCCGGGACAACGGCTCGGCGTTCCGCGTGCTCTCCATCCGCCGCTCGAGCCAGCGGCGGACCTCGGGCTCGGGGATGTGGTAGAACTCGACGCCGACGTGCCGGCAGTAGGTCTCCCGCAGGATCTCGAGAATCTGCCTCAGCTTCAGCAGCCCGCTCTCGCCCGCCAGTCCACCCGCGATGAACCTCCGATCGAGATCCCACAGCGTGAGGCCGTACTCGGACAGCTCGAGCTCCGGCTGCGGCGACGGCTCGGTCCCGAGCGGATCGAGGTGCGCCGCGAGGTGGCCGCGCACCCGATAGGACCGGATCAGCTGGATCACCCGGGCTTGCTTCTCCACCGCCTTGGAAGCGTCCGGGGCGGCTCCGAGTCCGGGGCCTCGATCGCCGGACCAGCGCACCGGCTCGTGGGGCACCTCGAGTTCGCGGAAGATCCGATCGTAGAAGTCGTGCCCGCCGAGGAGCAAGGCCTCGAGGGTCGCGAGGAAGGACCCGGACTCCGCGCCCTGGATGATCCGGTGGTCGTAGGTGCTCGTGACCGTCATGACTTTCGAGAGGCCGATGTCGGCGATCACGTCGGGGGCCATGCCCGCGTATTGAGCCGGGTATCCGATCGTCCCGGTGGCGACGATGGCCCCCTGACCTGGCATGAGCCGAGGGACCGAGAGCGCGGTCCCGAGGGTTCCCGGGTTCGTGAGCGTGATCGTGGTCCCCTCGAGATCCTCGATCGCGAGCCGCCCCAGGCGCGCCCGCGCGACGAGTTCGTCGCAAGCCGATGCGAACGACGCGAAATCCAGGGCTCCGGCGTCCCGGAGGTTGGGAACGACGAGGATCCGCTCCCCTCGTCGCTCGAGGTCGACGGCGAGTCCGAGGTGGACCGGGCCGGGGGACACCCGGTACGGCTTCCCGCCGGCCGCGGCGAAGCGCGCGTTCATCGAGGGGTGTCGCTCGACGGCCCGGACGACCGCCCAGGCGATCAGGTGGGTGTAGGACACCTTGGGTAGCGCGTGCGCTGCCCGGTGCTGGTTGATGAGCCCGCGATTCTCCTCGAGGAGCTTCACGGGGATCGTCCGGACGGACGTCGCGACGGGGATCCCGAGACTCGCCTCCATGTTGTCGGCGATTCGGGCGGCAGCGGCCTGGAGCGGCGCGGCTCCCGGCGGTGGCTCCTCGACGGCGGCGTTCGGCGCCACGGGGGGCAGGTCACCGGACGGCGTGGCGGCGGGCGCCGGGCGGACCGGTCCGGCGGCCGGACGGTAGTCCGTGAAGAACTCCCTCCACGCCTCGCTCACCGAGTCGGGATTCGCGAGGTAGCGGGCGTACAACTCGTCGACGTAGCCGATGTTCGTCCCGAACGTGCTCATGGCGCCTATCGTACCGCCACACGGCCTGCCGCGGGGCGGGGACGTGCCCCAGCGGCGACCTGACGTCTCGCCGGCGGTTTGATAGACTGGAAGCTCGCCAGCGGCGATCGAGTCCCTATTCCCTCTCGGAGATCTCCCATGACGGCGAAGACGGCCAATTCACTGCTCGAGGCACTCGGAGTCCGCGCGTTGAGCCCGGGCGCGTGCACGGGCTCCTGGATCGAGACCCGCGGTCCCGAGCTCGTGTCCTTCAATCCCACCACCGGCGAGCCGATCGCCGCGGTCCGGCAGGCCACTTCCGACGACTACGAGCACGTGGCCGCCGAAGCTCTGAAGGCGTTCGGGTCGTGGCGGATGACCCCCGCGCCGAAGCGAGGCGAGATCATCCGGCAGCTCGGGGATGAGCTCCGCAGGAACAAGGTGCACCTCGGAAGGCTCGTCTCCCTCGAGGCCGGCAAGATCCTCTCCGAGGGGCTGGGCGAGGTCCAGGAGATGATCGACATCTGCGACTTCGCCGTCGGCCTGTCCCGGCAGCTCTACGGGCTCACGATGCACTCCGAGCGGCCGATGCACCGGATGTACGAGCAGTGGCACCCTCTGGGCCCCATCGGGATCGTCAGCGCGTTCAATTTCCCGGTGGCGGTCTGGTCGTGGAACGCGGCCATCGCGGCGGTCTGCGGCGACACGATGATCTGGAAGCCGTCGTCCAAGACCCCGCTCACCGCCGTGGCCGTCCAGAACATCTGCAACGAGGTGATGAAGCGCAACGGCCTCGAGGGAGTGTTCGGCCTCGTCATCGGCCGCGGGAAGGACGTGGGGGAAACGATGCTCCACGACCGGAGGATCCCGATGATCTCCGCCACCGGCTCGTGCCGGATGGGGCGGCGGATCGCGAGGGTCGTGGGCGAGCGGCTCGGCAGGACGATCCTGGAGCTGGGCGGGAACAACGCGATCGTCGTGATGGACGACGCGAGCCTCGACCTGGCGGTCCGGGCGATCCTGTTCGGTGCGGTGGGGACCGCGGGTCAGCGCTGCACTTCGACGCGACGGGTGATCGTCCAGAGGGGGATCGCGAAGGACCTGACCGAGCGACTCGTCGCGGCCTATCGAGGGGTCCGAATCGGAGATCCGCTGGACGAGAATACCCTGATGGGCCCGCTGATCGACGGGGAAGCGGTGGACATCATGATGGCGGCCCTCGAACGCGTGAAGGACGAGGGGGGCGCCGTGCTCTGCGGCGGGAAGAGGCTGGACCGGCCCGGGTACTTCGTCGAGCCGACCCTCGTGAGGGCGCAGAAGGGGCTCGAGGTCGCGAAGGACGAGACCTTCGCTCCGATCCTCTACGTCTACGAGGTGGACACCCTGGAGGAGGCGATCGCGCTCCACAACGACGTGCCGCAGGGTCTCTCGTCGGCGATCTTCACCGCCAGCCTGATCTCGGCCGAGACGTTTCTCTCCCACCGCGGGAGCGACTGCGGAATCGCGAACGTGAACATCGGGACGTCGGGCGCCGAGATCGGCGGGGCGTTCGGGGGCGAGAAGGACACCGGCGGCGGTCGCGAGTCCGGCTCCGATTCGTGGAAGCACTACATGCGTCGGCAGACCAACACGATCAACTGGGGGCGCGAGCTTCCGCTCGCTCAGGCCGTGAAGTTCGACCTGTGATCGGCCGCCGCGCGGCGGTCGGTCAGGGGCAGTCGGCGTGGGACCTCGGCTTCCCCGTGGAGTCGTCGCCCCAGTCCCCCGAGCCGCACCCGTTCCGGGCCCGCGCGACGTAGTAGTACCCCTGTTCCGGAGCAGGAATCGTGGCGTCGGCGAAGGAGCTCGCCGCCGACCCGTCCGCGAGGCACGTCGCGCTCGCGATCGTTCCCGCGCTCGCCAGGTCGACGAGGCTCCCGCGCAGGAGATCGTAAACCGTGCCGTTGCCGGCCTCCCGCGAGAGCGACTCCCACTCGACCGTCGATGCGTCGGCGAACGTCAGCGCGTGCAGCTCGCCCGGCGCGTCGTACGAGCCGGCGTCGGACGGCGCACAGTCGCACGCGTCCGCGACCCCGTCGGCGTCGCCGTCGGGTCCGAAGTGGACCGCGGCGTAGGCGTCCACGAGTCCCCACCCGAACATGTTGTTGGGACGCATGTCGCTCGTCGTGCCGCCGCACGACTGCGAGAACGAGAGGCGCACCGAGGGGTTCGTGGAGCGGCTCAGGACGCAACGCGTGATCCCCACCAGGTTCTTGAGCTGGGGCCGCGCCGACCAGAGGAGCGCGGCGGTCCCGGCGGTGTGCGGGCTCGCCATGCTCGTCCCGCTGAAGCTCCCGTAGGAGTTGGTGGGGAGCGAGGAGCAGACGGCGACTCCGGGCGCGGCCACGTCCGGGCGGATACGGCCACTCCCGTCCGAGGTGACCGGCCCTCGCGACGAGAACGACGCCAGCGTGTTCGACGAATCGGTTGCGCCGGCCACGAACGCTTCTTGGTAGATCGCGGGCGGGTCACTCACCGTGGAGCACGACGAACCGCTGTTCCCCGCGGCCGCCACCGGCAGGATCCCCGCCGCTTGAAGCGTCGCGAAGCTGTCCTCGAGCACCAGGGGATCGCACCCCTCGGACGGCGGGCAGGTCCAGGAGTTGTTGATCACGTCGGGGGCTCGGGACGGATCGCCGTCCACCTCGGGGTCGCCGCCGTGCGGGTACGGGGCGAGGAAGAACTGGTTGCACTCGAGGTAGGTCGAGGGACGGCCGTTCCCGTGGTCCATGTTGCGGCAGGCGATCCAGCGGGCCCCCGGCGCCACCCCGACCTGCTCGCCCGTTCCGCTGTCGCCGACCATGGTGCCCGTGGTGTGGGTGCCGTGACCGTGGTCGTCGAACGGCGCCGGGAGGTCCTGGATCGCGTCGTGCCAGTTGAAGTCATGATGGGCCGCCTGGCCGTCCCAACCGCGGTAATTGCCGATGAGCGCAGGATGGTCCCACTGGACTCCCGTGTCGGCCGACGCGACCACGACCCCCTGACCGCTGGCGCCGTCCTGGGTCCAGACCTGACTCGCGTGGATCGTTTGAAGGCCGTAGGGGAGTCCGCACGTCAGGAGCGGGGAGAGGGACCCCGCCTCGATCCCCCGAACCGACGGGTTCCCGACGATCCGGACGACGTCGGGGCGTGCCGCGAGGGTCCGGGCCACCCTCAGGTCTCCCGTGACCTCGAGCCCGTTCACGATGTACAGCGGCCGGTACGCGATCCCTCTCCCGTCCAGCCAGGCCCGGACGGAGGACTGAGCGTTGCGCGCACGAGCGCGCAGGAGATCGTAGACCGATCGACCGGGGCGGCCCTTTCCTCTCGCCGACGCCAGGGCCGATCGGAGCGTGTCGGAGCGGTCGAATAGGACCAGGAACGAATCCGCGACCGTGTCCTCGAGGTGGATGAGGAGCCAGGGATCGATCCTCGCGTCAGGGGGTGGCGACGACTCCGGTGCGGCGCCCGCGGCCACGACGAGGAGCAACGCAGCGAGCGCCAGCGCGAGCATCCGCGGAACCCGGATCCATCTCGTCACGAGGCTTTCCTCCGTCGCCGCCGACCCACATCGACCCCCCTCCCTGTACGTTGACGCAGGTCGCCTGTCAACGCAGTCCCGGAACCCGGGCGGCCGGTAAGCCGTATCCTATTCTCCTGGGGGCCGAGCCGGGCACCCGTCCGGGCGCCGGGCGCCGGCCGGAGGAGGCGGCGATGATCGGCATGTTGGTCGGCGGGATGTTCCTCTTCGGCCTGGTGATCCTCCTGCCGCTCCTGCTCGTGGGCCTCATCCTGAGGCTGCTCTTCCACATCCTCCTGATCCCGTTCAAGATCGTGGGGGTCTTGATCGGGCTCGGGGTAGGCCTCGCAGGATTGGCGGCGGTGGTCGCGGTGCTCGCGGGGGGGCTCGTGTTGGCCTCGGCGCTGCTGATCGGCGCCGCGCTGTTGCTACCTCTCACACCCCTGTTGCTCGGAGCGCTCGTGGTCTGGGGGGTCTTCCGACTGATGAAGCCGCGACCGGTCGCGGCGCCGCCCGCGTAAGCGAATCCCTCCGCCCTCGCTCTTGACTCCCCCGCCGGAACTCTCGACCATGAGCGTCGGGGGGTCGGCGCGCCGCCGATTTCCATTTCGGATCGGGAGGTCGGAGCGATGACCGACGTGCTCGTCCAGGCCTACGCTCCACCCGACGCTCCGAGTCCCGAGCCGGTCCGGGACCCCGCCATCCTCGAGGCCTACCTGGAAGACGCGTCCGGAAATCCGCCGGGCCGGGCCGCGGGGCTGCTTCGCCCTTCGAGCGAACGGGAAGCGGCCGCGTTCCTGCGCGCGACGGCGGGACGCGGAGTGGCGGTGCTGCCCCAGGCGGCGCGCTCCTCGCTCACCGGCGGCGCCGTGCCCGAGGGCGAGGTGGTGCTCTCGGTCGAGAAGCTCGACCGGATCGGACCGATCGAGCGGAGCGCGGGCGGCGCCCGGGTCTCGGCGGGAGCCGGCGTCCGGCTCAAGGATCTGCAACGCGAGCTCGCCTCGCGCGGCTACTACTACCCCCCGGTGCCGACCTACCAGGAAGCGATGCTCGGCGGAACGGTCTCGACGAACGCGGGCGGCGCCGCGACCTTCAAGTACGGGGTCACGCGGCAGTGGGTCCACGGGCTCAGAGTCCTGCTCTTCAACGGTGACCTCCTGGTCCTCGAGCGGGGCCAGTCGGTCGCCCGCCGCGGCCAGGTCTTCCGGGTCCTCCTGTCGGACGGGACGAGGCTCGACGTCCCGGTGCCCGAGTGGAGCCTTCCCGATCTCAAGAAGATCTCCGCCGGGTACCACTCCTCCGACCCGCTGGACCTCGTGGACCTCTTCGTGGGCTCCGAGGGCACGCTGGGACTGATCACCGAGGCGACCGTGGATCTGGTCCCCGCGCCTCCCGCCGTCGTCACCGGGCTCGTGTTTCCCGGCGACCTTGACGCCGCCCTCTCGATCTCCGCCGACTTGAGGGCGAGGGCGACGCACGCACGCGCGCGGGACGATTCCGCCGGGCCGGACGTCCGTGCGATCGAGCTCATGGACGGTCGCGCGCTCGCGCTTCTCCGCGAGCACGGCGACGCCCGCAAGCTCCGGGTGGCGATCCCGGAGAGCGCCGGCGCGTGTTTGCTGTTCGAGCTGGAGCTTCCCGAGCGGATCGGCAACGACGAGGCGCAGAACCTGCTCGCGGCCTTTCTCGAAGAAGACGTGGTCGCGCCGGACGCTCCGCTCGTGCGGTTGCTCAGGATCCTGGCGGGCCACGGCGCTCTGGAGACGCTGGATCTGGCGTTTCCAGAGGACGACGCGAGACGCGAAGCTCTGCACGAGTTCCGCGAGGCGGTTCCGAAGCGGGTCAACGAGATCCTGGCGGGTCGGCGTCTGGGCGATCCGGGCGCGACGAAGGTAGGCGGCGACCTGATCGTTCCTTTCGAGCACCTCCGCGAAATGCTGCGAATCTACGGCGAGGGGTTCTCGCGGCGCGGCCTGGAGTTCGCGATCTGGGGACACGTGTCCGACGGGAACCTCCACCCCAACGCGCTCCCGCGGTCGGCGGACGAGGCGCGTCGTGCGGCGGACGCGCTGCTCGAGTTCGGGGACGAGGCGGTGAGGCGCGGGGGCGCGCCGCTGTCGGAGCACGGGGTCGGCAAGAGCCTCGTCAAGCAGGAGATGTTGCGCCGTTTCCTCGGCGACGGCGCCGTCGCCTCGATGCGGGCGATCAAGGCCGCGCTCGATCCGGATTGGCGGTTCGCGCCCGGGGTGCTCTTCCCGGCGCGTGGCCTGTAGCTCCCCGGATCCAGGACTTTACCGTATTCGCCGCCAAGGGCCGGGGAAGAACGGCTTGACGGCGCGGGACACCGGGCGTACGTTCTTTAGTGGACTATTTTAGTCCACTAACTCGAAGCACGTACAGCGTGCCGACTTCTCCCGGCTCTCGGGACGGGACAGGGTTGTCGATTCGGAGGTTCCCATGAAACCGAAGTCCTCCACGTTTTCGGGCGTCGTCATTGCGGCCATCGTCCTGGCGGTCGCCGTCGCCGCGCCGTCCTTTGCGGCGCCGCAGACCAAGGAGACAGCGAAGGACGCCAGCGCGTCCAAGGATTCCCTCGAGAGGTTCCTCATCATCTCGCCGCACACCGCCGCGCAGTGCCTCTCGGTGCTGGACGACATGGCTGCGAAGGAGCCTCAGTTCCTGGCGATGGCCGACTGGGGGTGCAAGGCAGGCGACCACACGGGGTACATGTTCGTCGAGGCCCCGGACGAGGCGTCCGCGAGGAACATCGTGCCGGAGCTCGTCCGGAGCGAGGCGAAGGTGATCCGGTTGAACAAGTTCACTCCGGAGCAGATCAAGGCGTTCCACCAGAAGGCCTCGGGACCGGCGGCCGCCCCGCCGGTGGCGGTGGCGCGGACGGCTCGAAAGCGCGCCGGCCGGTAGCGGCGTCACCGTCGCGGCTCCGTCATCGCGAACGGGTCGAGGGCCGCGTCGAGCTGTTCCTTCGTGAGGGAGGTGGTTTCCGCGGCGATCTCCCGGATGGTCCGTCCCGTGCGCGCCGCTTCCTGTGCGATCGCGGCGGCCTTGTCGTAGCCGACGAGCGGCGCGAGCCCCGTCACGATGGCGAGCCCGCGCTCGACCATCTCGGGGCCCCGGTCGGTCGCGCGGAGTCCTCGGACGCACCTTTCGGCGAAGTTGCGCGCGGCGTTCCCCAGGATCTCGATGCCCCGCACCAGGCGGTGCGCCGCCAGGGGCATCATCGTGTTCAGCTCGAAGAAGCTCCACTCCGCCGCCTGGAGCACCGCCTGGTCGGCGGCTATAGCCTCCGCCGACGCCTGGATCAGGGCCTCCGCGATCACGGGGTTGACCTTCCCCGGCATGATCGAGCTGCCGGGCTGCACCTCCGGAATCGCGATCTCGCCGAGGCCGCAGCGCGGGCCGGAGGCCATCAGCCGCACGTCGTTGGCGATCTTGAGCAGGCTGACCGCGACGGTCCGGACCGAGGCCGAGGCCTCGAGGGCGGCGTCGAGGGTGGCCTGCGCCTGAACGTGATGCGCGGTCTCGCGGATCGTCACACCCGTCCAGGCGGACACCTGGGCGCAGACGCGGCCCGCGAACTCGCGATGGGTATTGACGCCCGTCCCGACCGCGGTGCCTCCCAGGGCGACCGGGGCCAGTTCCTCGCGGGCGTGGGAGAGGCGCTTCAAGGCCAGCTCCATCTGGTCGGCGTACCCTCTCATGACCTGGCCCATCCGGATCGGCGTCGCGTCCTGCAGATGGGTCCGTCCGGTTTTGATCACCTCCCAGGTCTCGCGCGACTTCGCCTCGAGGTCGGATTGGAGCAGGCGCACCGCGGGCTCCAGCACCTCGTCGAGCGCGAGGAGCGCCGACAGATGCAGCGCGGTCGGGATGACGTCGTTGCTCGACTGCGAGAGGTTCACGTGGTCGTTGGGGTGGACGGTCCCCCGTGACCCCCTCGGCGCGCCGAGGATCTCCGCCGCCCGGTTCGCGATCACCTCGTTCGCGTTCATGTTCGTCGATGTGCCGGATCCCGTCTGGAACACGTCCACGGCGAAATCGGCGTCGTGGCGCCCCTCAGCGACCTCCTCGGCGGCCTCGGCGATCGCGTCGGCGACGCGGAAATCGAGGAGGCCGAGGTCCCGGTTCGCCTTCGCCGCCGCCCACTTGATCAGCCCGAGGGCCCGCACGAACCTCCGTGGCATGGCCACGCCGCTGATCGGGAAGTTGAGGACCGCGCGCCGCGTCGAGGCGCCGTAGTACGCCTCCGCCGGCACCTCGATCTCCCCCATCGAATCCCGCTCGATCCTGTTGCCCGGGGTGGTCACGTCAGGAGCCTCCTAGCGGTCTCGAGTCGCCGTCCGAGCCGGAGCGGCGCTCCGCCGCCTCGGCCCGCCGTCGGAACTCGGCCGCCAACTCGGTCCGGTTCATCGCGTCATAAGCACTTGACAGAAGCCGAAGCGTCCGAGGGTCGTCGGGCAGGAGAAGCGCGGCGCGCTCGAGGATCTCCGCTGCCTCCTGGGGGCGGCGCTGCACCTCGAGGCGCGTTCGTCCGAGGTTCAAGAGCGCCTTGGCCGAGCGGGGGGAGGCACGGGCCGTCGCCTCATGGAAGCTCGCCAGGCTGCGGAAGTCGTACCCTCGCGCTGCGGTTCTGAGCGAAGCGACGGCGAGCACCGTCGCGACGGCGATCGACCGTCGCCACACCCGGGTCCGGAGGGCCGCAAGACCGAGCCCTGCGAGGCCGCAGGCGCCGAGGAGCGGGAGATACGCGAGACGCTCGCCGAAGATCGTTCCGATCGGGAACAGGACGTTGCCGGTCACCGCGAACGCCAGAGGGACCCACGCCCAGAGGAACGCCGCCGCGGCCGAGACCTTGCGCGCGAGAACGACCAGCGCCCCGGTCCACGCCGCGACCAGTCCGAGCGCCGCTGCGGCGCCCCACGGGAGGAGCGGCACGACCTGCGTTTCGGCGAACCCGTATTCCGTGGTCAGCCGCAGCGGCAGGAGCATCTTGAGCGCGTACTTTCCCAGCAGCAGCACCGCGTTCGCGACGCGCGTGGCGGCGTCCGCCGAGACGAGCGGGTTGTCCACCGCCGGGGGGGCATGGGGGGCGAAGCCCACGGCCGCGCCGCGGAGGCCGAGGTAGAGGGCGAACGCCGAAGCGACCATGGCGCCCCGCGCGATGAACGGTCCGCGCGGCGCGGATCTCGCGTGGCGGCGGATGGCGC
>JAIQFR010000108.1 GCA_020073205.1 Terriglobia bacterium | reverse complement strand
GCTCAAGTCCAGCGCGCGCTCGAGCTCGTTTCGCGCTCCGGCGACGTCCTTGGCTGCGGCCAGGGCTTCTCCGAGCCGGACCGAGCACATCGCGCAAAGATACCTGAGACCCAGCGCATCGGCCTCCCTAGCCGACTCCCTGAGACCGCTGACCTCCCCCGCCGCGTGCCCGTCCCGGATGGCGACCTTCGCCAGAGCCAGCCTGGCCGCGAGCGCCTGCTCGCGGTCGCCGGCCCGCGTCGCGGCCTCCAGGGCTCTTTCATAGAGGGGCCGCGCCGCTCCCGGGTCCCCGCGGAACCCGAGGCGATCCCCCTGGAACCGCAGCGTCTGCGAAACGAGGGTGTCGTTCTTCATCTCGCGCGCGAGGGCGAGGGCGTCGTCGAGGCTCTTGCCGGCCTCGTCGATGCGCCCCGCCTCGGCCAAAGCGTTGCCGTAGCCCCCCAGGATCTCGGCGGTCCAGAAGCTGCGCTCGCCGAGTTCCCTGAAGGTCTTGAGCGCCTCCTCCTTGGACTTCAGTGCGGCGCCGAGCCGCCCCTGGAAGCCGAAGATCGTGCCGAGGCTGTACGACTCGATGGCGGCGCCGCGCTTGTCGCCGATCGTGCGGCGGAGATCGAGGGCCCTGAGGTACTGCGACAGCGCCTGGCCGAACCGGCCCATCTTTGCGTCGGTTTCCGCCAGGTTGTGAACCGTCTCCACGATGTCGCCGGGATCCTTGGCCTTCTCGCGGAGCTGCAGGGCCTGCTGGAAGTAGGTCAGCGCGTCGTCGTACTTCCCCTGCGAGAAGTAGACGCTCCCGATGTTGTTCAGGCAGAGCGCCTGGGTGCTCTCGTCCCCCACCTCGCGCTGAATCTGGAGCGACTCCTTGTACATCTTGAGCGCCTGGTCGTGCTGGCCCTTGTCGTCGTAGAAGCTCCCGAGGTCGATGAGCGTCCCGCCGACGCCCTTCTTGTCGCCGATCTCCCGGCGGATCTTGAGCGCCTCGTCGAAGCTCGCCTGCGCGGCGTCGCGGTGCCCCAGGGACGCCTGGATGTGGGCGATCTCGTTGAGGCTGGCCGCGATCCCCCGCTTCTGGTTGATCCTCCGCTTGATGGCCAGGGAATCCTCGTAGTTCCGCAGCGCTTCCTCCGGCCGGTTCATCACCCGGTACGCGACCCCGGTGGCCTGCAGGATCGCGGCCTTCTCCTCCGGGTTGTCGAGCTGGGTGGCCAGGGCGAGGGCGCGGCTCAGGGCGTCGAGGCCTCCCTGCGGGTTCCCCCTCCGGATGTCCACCCGGCCGCTCGCCAGGAGCGCGTCCACGTACTTCGGCTCGCGCTCGAGAACCCGGGCGAGGTGGTCGTGGGCCTTCCCGTAGTCGCCGGTGGCCTCGTAGAGCGAGGCGAGATCGAACTGGACGTCGGAATCGTCCGGGGAGACCTTCGCGAGGTTCTCGTAGGACTCGATCGCTTTCGCGGTATCGTTCACGATCCGGGCGTGGTTCGCCGCGATCAGGTATTTCTCCTGCGGCGGCAGCGACTCGCTGAGGGCGACGGCTTTGCGCGATGCCTTTTCCGCCTCGTCGTCGTATCCGAGGCTCGAGTAGGTCTGTCCCAGCCTCGAGAGCGCCAGCGCGAATCCCGGGTCCTCCCGGATCGCGGCTCCGAAGCTCTTCAGGGCGTCCTGGTGGTTCCCCTGCCGCGCGAGCGCGATCCCGTCGTTGAAGCGCCTCAGCGCCTGAAAGGAGGTCGACGACGGCTTCAACGACTGCCGCTTCAGCTCGTCCACGAGCGCGGGGGAGAGCGCGAGGCCGCCCCGGATCGCCTGCGCCAGCCGGTCCACCGCTCCCAGGAGGTCCTTCTCGCTCGGGGCCTCCGCCTTCAGCGCCGAGGTCCTGCCGCTCTTGAGGTCCCTCAGCACTGCGTCGATGCGGACCTGGCCGCCGAGCCGCGCGAACTGGCCGGAGACTAGGGTCGTAGCGCTCGTGAACTCCGCCACGCGGCGCAACGTCGGGTCGTCGAATTCGGACGCCGAATCGAGGTGGAGGTCCGCGAGGACCTGGTGGAGACGGTCCGGCGGAACCGTGCGGACGTGGGACGATTGGCCGACGTCCGTGCTGAGCATCTCGGCGAGGCTCGGCCCGAGCCAGGCGAGCTGCGGGTCGCCGGAGGCGTTACGGAAGGGCAGGATCGCCAGCGCCACGAGGGGCGTGGTGGAGGCCTGCTCGCCGGGAGGCGGCGGCAACCCGGACGGACGACGGCTCAGCCAGAGGAACCCGCCGCCGACCGCCGCGACCAAGACGACCGCGGCCGCGGCCCCGATCATCCTTTTCCTGACGAGACGTCTCCAGGCGACCGCGGTCCTCTGGCGGTCGAGGTCGCGGATGACCTCGGCCATGCTCTGGTAGCGCGCCGCCGTGTCCCGCTCGAGCGCTCTCGCCACCACCTCCGCGAGCCAGCCGGGGATCTCCTTCCGGGTCACCCGAACCGAAGGGGCATCGTGCTGGGTCCTCTTCATCAGGACCGAGAGCGGGTTGTCGGCCTCGAAGGGGAGCTTCCCGGTGAGCATCTCGTACAGGATCAGCCCGAACGAGTAGATGTCGCTCCTCTGGTCCGGCGTCTCCCCGCGAGCCTGCTCCGGGGACATGTAGGCGAGGGTGCCGACGAGGGAGCCGGTCTCCGTCATGGTCCCGCCATGGTCGAGGGAGCGGGAGATCCCGAAGTCCGCGATGTACGCGTTTCCGCCGTTGTCGATCAGGACGTTCTGCGGCTTGAGATCGCGGTGGACGACCCCCGCTTCGTGCGCCGCGAGGAGCGCCTCGGCGATTTGCCGGATCAGCGGGACGGCCTTCTCCGGGGAGAGAGGTCCCTCGCGCCGGATGTAAGCCTCGAGATCGGTCCCCTCCACGTAGGCCATCGAGATGAAGCGGAGGTCTCCGATCTCCCCGAGATCGTGGATGCGCACGACGTTCTTGTGGGTGATCTTGCTCGCCAGCAGGATCTCGCGCTTGAACCGCTCCAGGACCGACGGCCTCGCCGCCAGCGCCGGCCGGATCACCTTGAGGGCGACGGTCCGCTGGAGGCCAAGGTCCTGCGCCTTGTAGACGGCGCCCATTCCCCCCTCGCCGAGGACGGAGAGGATCGCGTACCGGTTCCCGAGGCGGGAGCCGGGGCGGAGCGCCTCGTACGACGGGGCGGCACCGCCCGCGAGGGCCGAGGAGGTGCCGTTCCCGCCATCGGGGGCTCCGGCGGTTCCACCCACCATCGTCGGGATTTCCGCGGGATCCTCGATGAGGGTGGGCGATTCCGACGGGTCCGGCGCGACGGGGGTGGGCTCCGAGGCGTCGAAGAGGGAGGCGCCACACCCGGCGCAGAAGCGCGAGTCCTTTTCGGTGGGTCGCCCGCAACGGGGACAGATCATCCCGAGCCCTCGCCGGGGTATCGGACGTGACGCACAGGTACGGGATAAGTTTAATCCTCTATTGCGGCTGCGGTCCAGCCCCCGCCAGCGGGGCGAGTTCCAATGGCCTGCCGGCCCGTCGCCCGCGAGAGAGGCGCCACAGCTAAGTTGCTGTGTCATCACCCCCTGCGACCTCGAACCTCGTCGAGCTCGGCCTCTTACGAATCGGAACTATTAAACCTTGACGCGGTCTCTTGGCAGGCGTATTGAGAAGCTAGAGAGCGTTTTCGCTCTTCTCGCCGTTGCCTTGGGGAGGTCGATAATGATGCGAATCGTGGCTATTTTCGCGGGCAGGACCGCGCCGTGGGTGCTGCTCGTCGTGGCCTTGACTCTGGGATTGACACAGACGCGACCGGCGCTCGCGACGGAGGCCCTGGGCGACCTCGACCTTCGGGTCCGGCTACTCGACGTCACGTCGACGGGATCCGGCCACTTCGGCGACACGAGGGGATTCGCCCGGATCGAGGTGGTCGCTCTCGCCGCCGTACCCGTCGCGGACCTTCGCGTCCGCATCCTTCGTCCGGACGGAACGCCATGGATGGAGGCCTCACGCCCGTTCCACCCGGGTCAACCCGCATGGTCGCGCGTGAGCGGGGGCGAACCACTCGAGCCCGACAGCGGCTCGCTGTCCCTTCCCGCCCGAGAATCGGCCCGGGCGATTCTGAGGGTGCCTCTCGAAGGGGCTGCCGTTCACGAGGTCATCGTGGAGATCCTCGGGGACGGTCCGCATGGCGTGGTTCGAACCGAGAACATGATCCGGGCAGCGCTCGGCGTCCCGCTGCCCCTCCCCGACGACGACGGTAACGTCGCGACCTACAGGTTGGGGGTGCGGCCATGAGACGCGCAACCTCCGCGATCCTTCAATTCGCCGTGCCCGCACTTCTTCTCGTCCTCACAGCCGTCCCGGCCCAGGCGAACTGGGTCGCGTCGGGGACCTTCCTGTACCAGGACCGGGAGCTGGACTCGACCGGCTTCACCGGCGTGATCTCCCAGAAACCGGTTCGCTTCGCCGATGTCGATATCTACGACCCGGGAAGACACGCCGGAACCATCGCGAACGGCAAGACCGACGCGAACGGCGCGTTCAGCATCACGGTCACGGATTCCGCGGTGCGGACGATCCGGGTCCGCGTCTTCTCGAAGACGAACAACACGTCCGACCTCTTCGTCAGGGTCACCAATCAGTCCAGTTCGGTGTACGCCGGGGTCTCCGGGGACGTGATCAACCACAATCCCAACACCAACGTCAATTTCGGCACGATGGTCGCGACCGTCGGAGGCGGCGGCGAGGTCTTCAACATATTCGACCAGGCCGTCTATGGCGCGGACTTCGTCAAGGTCATCAAGGGAACGCGCCCGTCCCAGCTCGTCACGCTGAAGTGGGCCATCAACGGCGGCGTCGGCGTCTCGTCCACCTCGGGGAGCACGATCACGCTCCGCGACACGGCGGGCTACGACGACATGCCGATCCTGCACGAGTGGGGCCACTACGTCATGAACAACTACTCGAAGCAGACCAGCCCCGGAGGGACGCACTACCTCTCCGACTGCAACGAGGACCTGCGCCTGTCATTCGACGAGGGCCGGGCTTCCTCGTTCGGGCTGTCGGTTCGCCGCTACTACGGGATGCCCCTGGCCAACGTGTACGTCAAGACGGACGGCGGCTCCGGGCCGGGACACGCGGTCAACTGGTACGACCTGGAGGACGCGACGCAGTATCCCTGCACGGGGGACACCAGTGAGGTCTCGATCTCGAGGACGATCTGGGACATCTGCGACAGCGCTTCCACCACCGACATGACCCCCGGCGTCGAGGATTCCCAGGACCGGCTGGCGCTCGCCGACTCGGAGGTTTGGCAGGTGTACACCGGCCCGATCAAGAGCGCGACCTACGTCACCGACGAGAGCTTCTGGGACGGCTGGTTCGACCCGACGGTGGCGAACGGCTACTTCTCGGAGATGAAGGACGACTTCGGGCTCTACCAGATCGAGTTCTGGCAGGACGCCTACGAGCCCAACAACACGGTCGCCCTGGCCACGCCCATCAACGCCAACGACACTCCCCTGCACCTGACCTACTTCTACGACCCGGACGGGAACGGCAAGGGGGAGGCCGACATCGACATCTTCAAGCTGACGGCAACCAGCGGCAAGGTCTACACGATCGAGACGCTGAACCTCCTGTCCGACGCCAACACCTACCTCGAGCTTCTCGACACCAACGGGACCACGGTGCTCGCGTCGAATGACAACAGGTCCTCCAGCGACCCGTCGTCGATCATCGTGTGGACGGCCCCGAGGAGCGCGGTCTTCTACGTTCGCTCGAAGCATGCCACCGATATCGGGAAGTACGGCTCGTACGACCTGCGCGTGACGGCCCCCTAGCAATCCACCGTGCTTCGATCGAAGCGCGCCGGCCCGCCCTTCGTGGCGGGCCGGCGCATTTTCGGGGGTATCCCTCGCCGCCGTCCCCGTCCCCGAACCCGCGGCTCAGGCCAGCGTGTACTTGCGCGACGCGTCCGGTTAGGATGTGGCGCGGCGAATGGAAGCCGCGGAGGCCTTCATGAAGAGAATTCGGGGAAAGGGGCAACGGGGATCGGAAAAGGCGGCGCGGGGCGGGGCCGGAAAGCTCGACCGCGAAACGCTTCGCAGGATGGACGCGTACTGGCGCGCCGCGAATTACCTGTCGGTGGGCCAGATCTACCTCTATGGCAACCCGCTCCTGAAACAGCCGCTCACGCTTCGACACATCAAGCCCCGCCTCCTCGGCCACTGGGGCACCACCCCGGGGCTCAACTTCATCTACGTGCACCTCAACCGGATCATTCGTGAGCGGGACCTGAGCGTGATCTACGTTACGGGACCCGGCCACGGCGGTCCCGGGATCGTGGCCAACGCGTACCTCGAAGGAACGTACAGCGAGGTCTACCCGAACGTCTCCCGGGACGAGGAGGGAATGAAGCGGCTGTTCAAGCAGTTCTCCTTCCCCGGCGGCATCCCCAGCCACGTCGCCCCCGAGACGCCGGGCTCGATCCACGAGGGCGGGGAGCTGGGGTATGCGCTCTCCCATGCGTTCGGGGCGGCGTTCGACAACCCCGACCTCATCGTCGCCTGCGTGGTGGGGGACGGAGAGGCCGAGACCGGGCCGCTCGCCACGAGCTGGCACTCGAACAAGTTCCTGAACCCGATACGCGATGGCGCGGTGCTGCCGATCCTCCACCTGAACGGCGCGAAGATCGCCGGCCTCACCGTCCTGTCGCGCATCCCGCACGACGAGATCGAGGAGCTCTTCCGCGGTTACGGCTACGCGCCGTTTTTCGTGGAGGGGGACGAACCCGAGGAGATGCACCGGAAGATGGCGTCGACGCTCGACGCGGTGATGGACGAGATCCGGGGGATCCAGCGCGAGGCCCGGACGCGCGGCCTCGGGAAGCGCCCCTGCTGGCCGATGATCGTCCTCCGCACGCCGAAGGGGTGGACCGGGCCCAAGGTGGTGGACGGCAAGAGGATCGAGGGAACGTTCCGTTCCCACCAGGTGCCCCTCGGCGAGCTGGCCACGAAGCCGGCGCACGTGAAGATGCTCGAGCGGTGGATGAAGAGCTACCGGCCCCAGGAGCTGTTCGGTCCCGACGGAGCGCTCCTCCCGGAAATCGCCGAGCTTGCACCCAAGGGCGAGCGCCGCATGAGCGCGAGCCCGCACGCCAACGGCGGGCTCCTCCTCCAGGACCTGAGGCTCCCGGATTTCCGGGACTACGCCGTCCCGGTCTCGAAGCCGGGCCGGGTCGATGCGGAGGCCACACGGGTCCAGGGCCGGCTGCTGCGGGACGTGATGAAGCTCAACGCGGACCGCCGGAACTTCAGGCTCTTCGGCCCCGACGAGACCGCCTCCAACCGCTGGGGGGACGTGTTCGAGGTGACCGACCGGTGTTTCGTCGGCGAGATCGTCCCGGACGACGAGCACGTGGCGCCCGACGGCCGCGTCATGGAGATGCTCAGCGAGCACCAGTGCCAGGGTTGGCTCGAGGGGTATCTCCTCACCGGCCGGCACGGCTTCTTCAACTGCTACGAGGCGTTCATCCACATCGTGGACTCGATGTTCAACCAACACGCCAAGTGGCTCAAGGTGACTCGTCATATCCCGTGGCGGCGTCCGATCGCCTCGCTCAACTACCTGCTGAGCTCCCACGTCTGGCGGCAGGACCACAACGGCTTCAGCCACCAGGACCCCGGCTTCATCGATCACGTGGTGAACAAGAAGGCGGAGATCATCCGGGTCTACCTGCCCCCCGACGCCAACACGCTCCTGTCCGTCACCGATCATTGCCTGAGGAGCCGCAATTACGTGAACGTGCTCGTCGCCGGCAAGCAGTCGGCGCCGCAATGGCTCGACATGGAATCCGCCGTCAAGCACTGCACCGCCGGCATCGGGATCTGGGAGTGGGCGAGCAACGACCGCGGCGGGGATCCCGACGTGGTCATGGCCTGCTGCGGCGACACCCCCACGCTGGAAACGCTCGCGGCGGTGGACATCCTCCGGGCGAACTTCCCGGACCTCAAGGTCCGCGTGATCAACGTCGTGGACCTGATGAAGCTGCAGCCGCCTAGCGAGCATCCCCACGGCCTTGCGGACCGTGAGTTCGACGAGCTGTTCACCCCGGACAAGCCCGTGGTCTTCGCGTTCCACGGCTACCCTTGGCTGATCCACCGCCTCACCTACCGCAGGACCAACCACCGGAACCTCCACGTCCGGGGGTACAAAGAGGAGGGGAGCACGACCACGCCGTTCGACATGGCCGTGATGAACGACATCGACCGATTCCACCTGGCCTGCGACGTCATCGACCGGGTGCCCAGGCTGGGCGTGACCGCGGCTTACGTCCGGCAGTCGATCCGCGACTCGCTCATCGACCACAAGCGGTACATCTCCGAGCGCGGCGAGGACATGCCGATGGTCCGCGACTGGAAGTGGGGCGGCACCAAGTGAACGGGACGCCTCACTCCGGCGGACCGAGCCAACAGACGGGCCTCGACATCGCGTCGCGGGCCGCCCCGTAGACTTCGGTGTTGTCGATGGGTCGGGCGAGCCGCCAGGCCCCCGGGCCCTGGCTCCAAACCGGGACGTCGGTTCCCGTGTGTCCGCCGGTTGCCCAGATGCTCTCGACAGGCTGGCCCGGCCCCGGCAGGAACCCGTAGGGGCCGTCGAAGCCGTACCCGCCGGTCTCGTGGTCGGGTGCGACGATGACGAGCGTCTCGCCACCCCGCCGGGCGTCGGCGGCGAGCCAATCGAGGACCATCCCGACCGTCTCGTCGAATGCCAGGAGCTCCGCGAGCTGCCACGCTTCGTCGTTGGCATGGTTCGCGAAATCGATCTGGGAGCCTTCGACCAGGAGGAAGAAGCCTCCGGGCGCGCGCTCGAGGGTTGCGAGAGCGGCCGCCGCCATCTCCTTGAGCCGCGGTTCCGTCGAGCCCGCCGGCCTCTGGTTTTCGGGAGTCATCGCGCCGGGAGCGAACAGGCCCAGGATCCTCGAGGCTCCGGACGTCACGGCTACCGACAGCTCCGCGCTCGTGGTCACGAAGCGGTAGCCGGCGGCGACGGCTTTCGCGACGTAGTCGCCGCCGGTGCCGCAGGCGTCCGGCCAGGAGGGCCGGAACGTCGTGGTGCCGCCACCGAGGATCACGTCCGGCCGGGTCTTTTCGACGTACTGCCGGGCGATCTCGGTCTCGCAATCACGCCAGCGCACGTGCGCCCCGAACGCCGCTGGGGTGGCATGGGTGATCGTCGAGGTCGCCACGAGGCCGGTCCGCTTCCCACGGTCGCGCGCGAACTCCAGAAGCGAAAGAGGAGTTGAGCCGTCGTGGCGCACGCAGAGCACGCCGTTGTCGAACTTCTCGCCGCAGGCCCAGGCCGAGGCGGCGGCCGCGGAGTCCGTCACGGCGCTGTTGGCCGACCAGTTCCTCTCGTAGCCGACGAACTGGAGCTTCTCCAGGTTCAGCGGATCGCCGCCCGGTCCGTTCTTGAAGATCCGCGCCGCCGTCACGTCGGCGAGGCCCATGCCGTCCGGGACCATGAAGATCACGTTCCGCGCGGACGTCGGGCGGCAATCCGGCGGTTCGTAGAGGAAGGCCGATGGCGATGCCGCGGGCTCGCGAGCCCAGACGGTCCCAGCAGCTACCGCGATCCACGCCACCGCCTCGATCGTTCCTCGTCGTCGCATGAGTCCCCCCGCTTTCGCCGGAACGGTCCTCGACGCAACGGAAATCTACTGCTAACAGGATTCCGGTGCTTCGTTTTCCACGATCACGGAATAGCGGACATACACACTGTATGAGTACGCAGTACATAACACGCCTCCCGGGCATCGCGGCCTTGCTGCGACTCTCGCCCGAGGGAGGCAGAAACCTGTATCGAATCAATATTCATCCAAAGGATCCGACTGGCTCTGCGATCTCGATTCTCCTCGCGTTCACAGCGTATTTCCTCCGCTGGAATCCCGGCACGCCGTGTGCTTGGAGAATACGGGTGGTAATCCGGAGGATGAGCATGGCGGAGCACGCCCGGGTCCTTCTTGTCGCGAAGCCCGATGGCACCTGGAGGGACGTGGTGGCCGACTTGTGCGGAGAGGGCTTCGCATTCGAAGTCGTCGACCCGGCCGCCGCGCCGGCGGACGTCGCGGCGCGGGCGGGAGAAAGCGTCGTTCTCGTCGACCTTTCGCCGGACCTCGTGCGAGGGATGGAGATGGTCGCAGCGTGCCGGCGGAGCGCTCCCGCCGCTCCGGTCGTCGCGGTGGCCGAAAATCCGTCGGTCGAGCTCGCGAAGAGCATCCGCGAGTCCGGAGTCTTCTATCTGGCGCTCCACCCGGTGGCCGCGGACGAGATACGGACGATCCTCGGGGACGCGCTGCGCTCCATGGGCCGGAACAAGCCCAGCTCCAGCACGTTCAAGACCCGGAAGAGGGTGCTGATCGTCGACGACGACGCGGACTACTGCGCTTCGGTCACCGCGCTCCTCGAGCGCGAGGGGTACCTGGTGCACTGCGCGGCCAGCGCCAGGGAGGGTCTCGCCCATCTCTCGACCGACCGGCCGGATCTCATCGTTCTCGACGTCATGATGGAGGACGCGTTCGCGGGCTACGGCCTGAACCAGGCGGTGAAGTTCGGCGACAAGCGGGAGGTGGCCGGACACGTGCCCGTCCTCATGGTCTCCTCCATCGAGCAGCCGCCCGAGGCGATCTTCCCGGCCGCCGCGGAAGCCGCCATGATCACCCCCGACGACTACCTCACCAAGCCGCTGGACATCCCGGTGTTCCTCGATCACGTCCGCCGGCTCCTCGCCCTGCCCGGCAGGATCGGCTAGACGACGATGGCCACCGAGGTGCAGGAAAAGCCACGCGCCAAGGCCCAGGATCGCGTCATCGTGATCGACGACGACGAGATCATGCTCCTGTCGTGCAGCGAGATCCTGACCCGCGCCGGTTTCGAGGTCGAGACGTTCGCCGGCGGCGAGGAAGGCATCGGGAGGATAGAGGAGGCCCCGGCCGCCCTCCTGTTCGTCGACCTCAAGATGCCGAGGATCGACGGCATGGAGGTCATCCGGCGCGTCCGCCAGATCGACCCGTCGATGGTGATCGTGGTGATCACCGGCTATGCGACCATCGCTACCGCGGTGGAGGCGATGAAGGCGGGGGCCTACGACTTCCTGCCGAAGCCGTTCACCCTCGACGAGTTCTCGGTGATCCTGAACCGAGGCGTCGAGCGTTGGCGCCTGGCGCGCGAGTCGGAGCGGCTGCGTCTCGAGAAGGAGGACGCGCAGCGCAAGTTCGTGACCTTCGTCTCCCACCAGCTCAAGACCCCGGTCGTGGCGGTCAAGCAGTACCTCGACGTCCTGCTCTACACGTCGCGCGACGAGCTGACCGAGAGGGCCCAGGAGTGGCTGCGGCGATCCCAGCTCCGCCTCGGCGAGATGCTGGCCATCATCCAGGACTGGCTCGACCTCAGCAAGCTCGAGCACGGACAGCTCGTGAGAGGCGACGCCTCGGCGGACCTCCGCGACGTGGTGCAGGGGGTGGTGCAGGGACAGGCCGTCGCGGCGGAGAAGGCCGGCGTCGCCGTCGAGGTGGTCGGTCCTCCGCAGCTTCCCGCGGTTTGCGGGGATTCCGGCAGCCTGAGCATGCTCGTGGCCAACCTGGTCGGCAACGCGGTCAAGTACAACCGCGTCGGCGGGAAGGTGGCCATCCGGATGTCCGCCGTCGACGACGCGGTCGTCGTCGAGGTCGAGGACACCGGGATCGGCATCCCGACCGCGAGCCTGGACCAGCTGTTCCAGGAGTTCTACCGCGTGAAAGCCGCGTCCACGGCCGGCATCCCCGGCACCGGCCTGGGGCTGGCCATCTGCAAGAAGATCGTTTCGGAGCTGGGTGGCGACATCACCGTGCGCAGCCGGGAGGGGGTCGGCACGACCTTCACCCTCCGCCTTCCCGTCCACGCCGCCGCCGACCCATCAGAGGTGCGCCGTCGGGCGGTCGAGCCGAGTGAGGAGCGATGAGCGAAAAGAAAAGGGTGCTGATCGTCGATGACGACCCGGATTACGTCGCGGCCATCTCGGCGCTGCTCGAGGGGTCCGGCTACGAGGTGAGCCGGGCCGGGAGCGGCAAGGACGGCCTCGACCTCGCGAAGACCGTTCGGCCGGACCTCATCCTCCTCGACGTGATGATGACCGAGCGCACGGAGGGGTTCTTCACTCTCCAGGCCATGCGGAGCGTCCCGGCCCTGGCGGACGTTCCGATCGTGATCGCGTCGTCGGTGTACACGGAGTATCCCCACTTTAGGGTGAATCCCAAGGCCGGCTGGCTCCCGGCCGATCAGTTCCTCGCCAAGCCCATCGACCCCGAGACGCTGCTGTCGGAGGTCGAGCGCCTGATCTCGGCGCGCCGCGTCGCAGCCTCCGTGGACAAGACGGCTTGACGGCAACCTCCGGTCCCGTCGCGCGGGGTTCCTGCCCGGCCGGCCAGCTCAGTGGGAGTCGAGCATGAAGATCCTGAAGATCGCCAAGCACGAGATGGACCTCTTCACCGCCGTGCTCCCGACGTTCGGCGACGTCTACGCGCCGGTCCGCCGGGGAGACGGGTTCGCCTTCGAGCGCCCGGGGCTCTGGTCGGACGTGGTGCTCTCCTACCCGCGGACGATCCTCCCGCCGAAGAAGTTCCTGCTCCCGCCCCGAGAGCGCCTGCTCGTGTTCGACGAGCGGGACGGCTACCGGGACCTGCTGGAGGAGGCGAAGCGGCCCACCGTGGTGCTCGGCGTCCACCCCTACGACGTCTACGGCCTGAACATCCTGGACCGCGTGTTCGCCGGCGGAAAGTACTCGGACCCGTACTACGTCGCGCGGAGGAAGGCCACCGCCATCATCGGCGTGGACTTCGAGCCGGACGACAAGCACTTCGCGCGCTCGATGAACGCCGACTTCGTGGACACCGGCTTCGACCTGTACCTGAGCGACATCGGCGACGAGTACCTGGTGCTGGTCGGGTCGAGCCGCGGCGACGACATGACGATCGAGAGCGGTTGCCTGCTGCGGGAGCCGACCGCCGCGGATTTCGGAGAGTACAAGCGGCGATCCGGGCTGCGGAACGCGTCGTACCGAACGCGCGTGGAGCTCGGGGACCTGCCCGAGATCCTGGAGATCGAGTACGGGAGCGGGGTCTGGGACGAGCTGGGCCGGAAGTGCCTCTCCTGCGGCTCGTGCAGCATGGTCTGCCCCACCTGCTACTGCTTCGACGTCAACGACGAGGTGGACCTCGGCAGCCGCGGCGGACGGCGAAACCGCGCCTGGGACTCCTGCCTCTTCGAGAGCCACGCGCTGGTCGCCGGCGGGGAGAACTTCAGGGAGCACCGCTCGTCGCGAATCAAGTTCCGGTACTACCACAAGCAGCGCGGGTTCGTGGCCGAGTACGGCCGGCCCAGCTGCGTCGGGTGCGGCCGCTGCATCGCGGGCTGCCCGGCCAAGATCGACATCGTCAGCGTCATCGAGAAGCTGCGAGGTGAGAAAGATGGAAGCGGTCGAGCAGAAGCCTCTGCCTAGGGAGAGCGCGAACCCGTACAAGCCGGAGCTGGCCCGGATCGTCCGCATCCACAGGATGGTGAAGGACAACCACCTGTTCCAGATGCGGTTCGTCGACGAAGGGGTGGCCGAGGCGTGGCACCACCGTCCCGGGCAGTTCGTGCAGCTGAGCGTGATCGGCACCGGAGAGGCCCCGATCTCCATCTCGTCCTCCCCGACGCGGGGCGGGATCATCGAGCTCTGCGTGCGGAAGGCGGGCCGGGTCACCGGCGCGCTCTACCGCCTGCCCACCAACGCGCTGGTCGGCATCAGGGGCCCTTACGGGAACGGCTTCCCCGTGGAGGAGATGGAGGGGAACGACCTCCTGATCGTGGCCGGCGGATTGGGCATGGCGCCGCTGCGATCGCTCCTGTGGTACGCCCTGGACCACCGCGAGAGGTTCGGCAGGGTCACGCTCATGTACGGGGCCCGAAGCCCCGACGACATGCTCTATCGCGAGGAGCTGGTCTCCCTCGCCGACGTCGAGGACGTCAAGGTGCTGCTGACGGTGGACCGGGACACCACGGGCACCTGGAAGCAGCACGTCGGGCTGCTCCCGACCCTCTTCGAGAAGGTCGAGCTCGACCCCGCGCGGACGTATGCCGCGGTGGTGGGACCGCCCATCGTCTACAAGTTCGTCCTGAAGGAGCTGCTCCGCCAGAACTTCTCCAAGTCGCGCATCCTGATGAGCCTCGAGCGGAGGATGAAGTGCGGCGTCGGGAAGTGCGGCCACTGCAGCGTCGGCTACAAGTACACCTGCATCCACGGCCCGGTGTTCACCTACTGGGACGCCATCAACCTCCCCGAAATCGTATGACGCACGAGGCAACCATGAAGCCCCGAGTCGGGATCTTCGGAATGAGCGGCTGCTGGGGTGAGCAGATCGTCATCCTCAACTGCGAGGACCAGCTGCTGCAGATGATCGGAGCGTTGGAGATCGTGGACTTCCTCGCCGGCTCGTCCGCGAACGACGAGGAGTCGCCCCTCGACCTGGCCCTGGTGGAGGGCTCCGTCGGCAGCGAGAGGGAGGAGAAGGCCGTCCGGCGCATCCGGGAGCGGTCGAAGCTGCTCGTCGCGTGCGGAAGCTGCGCCTGCTTCGGCGGGATCGCCGGCATGGACGCCCGGATGTCGAGAACGGCGCTGGTGAAGGCGGTTTACGGCGACGAAG
>JAIQFR010000107.1 GCA_020073205.1 Terriglobia bacterium | reverse complement strand
GACCGCCACCGAAGGCGCCTTGAGGCCGATGATCTCGGAGAGCGTCCGGACGGAGCGACCGGCGCCGGTCGTCGGAACGGTTCGCGCGGGGAGCAGGAACCTGAGCGCCGCGACGAGCGGCGCCGGACCGGCCCCGGCGCGGAGCGGGGTGGCCACGCCCGGAAGCCTCTCGGCGCCGACGCCGCGGACGCCGTGCTCCGCCGCCGGCACGCCGGTCTCGATCGTGGTCCAGATCTCGGGCGGCTCGTGTCCCGCGGCCCGCCGCATCGGGAACACGGCGCCGCGGGCCATCCCCGCCAGGAGGTGGTCGACGGCGCCTCGCGCCTCGAGCGCCTCGAGGAGCGCGGAATCCAGGCCGTCCACCCCCACGAAGAGAAGCCGCGTCGCTCCCGGCGCGATGGCGAACGACGAGGCGGACCGCTCCGCCGAAGGTTCCCGGACCGCTCCCCGCACCCCCAGGTACAGGACGACGAGCGGGAGGAGCGCCGCCAGGAGCAGCACCGCCGCGCGCCTCCGACGGTCCGGCACCTCGCCGGTCCGTCCGATGATCCCGGCGAGTGAAACCAGCCCCGCGAGCCAGGACACGAGAAGGGTGGCCGCGAGCGCCCCGACGAGGAAGAACAGGTCCCCCGCGAGGCCGGTCCGGGCCTCGCTCTTCCACATGAGCAGCACGAGGTAGGCCAGCGTCGGGAGCCCGACGAGGAGCGACGCGGTGAGCGCGTCCCCCGCCTTCGCGCCGCGCCGGCCCGCCAGCCCCGCGAGGGCGGCGGCCACCGCGAGATCGAGCACGAGGAGCGCCGCGCCGGCCAGCACCGCGAAGTAGAGCCACAGCAGCAGCGCGTCCGCGGCGCCGAGGAGCGGACGATTGGCCGCCACCGCCGCTCCGGCCAGGAAGGCGCCGAGGATCGGCGCCCCGAGGACCGCCGCCTTGAGTCCGCTCTTGAGGAGCCGCCGCGCCGGCGATCCGGGGCGCGCGGCGTCCGCGAGCACGAACCGCTCGATGCGCCCCTGGAGGTACCCCCGCTCGACCAGCCTGAGGCGGACCTCGTCGTAGCCGGGGCCCGACACCCCGTCACCCGGGTGCACGGCTCAGCGGTCCCTGCCGCGCACGTGCTCCGCCAGGGCCTGGAGCAGGGCCGCGCGGCGCCCGAACGGCCGGAGCGCGGCCGCCGACGCGTCGATCAGCTCGTCCACGAGCCGGCGCGCGCCGTCGATGCCGCACAGGTTGACGAACGTCGTCTTGTCGCGATCGAGCCCCGCGTCCTTGCCGGTGGTCCCGGGGTTGCCGCTGTAATCGAGGAGGTCGTCGGTGATCTGGAACGCGAGGCCGAGGTTCTTCGCGTAGGCTCGGAGCGCCTCGACGTCCCTGGCGCGCCCTCCGGCCGCGAGCGCTCCGAATTCCGCGGCGACGATGAACAGCGCCCCCGTCTTGTGGCTGTGGATGAACTCGAGCGCGTCGAGGTCCACTTTCCTCCCGGTGGACTCGAGGTCGACCACCTGCCCGCCCACGAGCCCCTCGGCGCCGATCGCCCTCGCCAGCCGGCGGGCCGCCTCGCGCCGGGACTTCTCGCCGACGCCGTCGGCCTCGAACACCAGGGCGTACGCCGCGTTGAGGAGCGCCACCGACGCCAGGATCGCGTTGGCCTCGCCGGTGACGAGGTGAAGGGTCGGCTTCCCGCGGCGCAGCGTCGCGTTGTCCATCGAGGGGAGGTCGTCGAGGATCAGGGACGACGCGTGGACCATCTCGACCGCGCACGCCAGCGGGAGGGCGTCCTTAGGGTTCCCCTTGAGCATCTCGGCGGTGGCGAGCACCACGATCCCCCGGAGTCGCTTGCCCGGGAGGAGCAGCGTGTACCGCATCGCCTCGTGGAGCGGCGGCGGCGGCGTCCCCAGCGGCGGGACGAGCTGGTCGAGGGCGTCCTCGACCCGTCGCTTCCCGTCGGCGAGGAAGGCGGCGAGCGCATCGCGGTCGGTCTTGGCCATCGAGGGGGAGGTTAACACCGAGCGCCTACCGGCGCCGAAGCCTCTTCTCGAAGAACTCCGAGATCCGGCGATTGTACCGGTCCAGCTCCTCGCCGTAGAGGTGGCTCGCTCGCGTGGCGGGCAGGACGATCAGGTTGGCGTCCACCTCGCGCTGCTCCGGAACCGACGCGTAGAGCCGCTGCATCTCGGCGGCCAGCGCCGCGTCGCCCGCCGGCGCGACGAACAAAAGGTCGCGCGAGAGGAGGTGGGGCAGGACGGCCGTGGCGGTCTCCCGGCGGGCCGGGGTGTCCGTCAGCAGGTGGAAGGCGAGACGCGGGAAGACGCCGAGGTACCGGCAGCCGAACCCCCATCCCGCGTAGACCTTCCGCGCCAGCGGGTAGCCCGCGTCGGGGTAGATCCCGTCGAGCACCAGGACCTTCGCGGCCGGCCGGTCCGCCGCGGCGAGCACCGCCGCGTGGGCGCCGAGGCCGACGCCGTAAAGGCCGATCCGGCGCGCATCCACGTCGCGGAGCTCCGAGACGTAGTCCAAGGCACCGAGGACGTCCCGCTTCTCCGCGATTCCCAGCGTCGAGCCTTCTCCCCCGCTCTTGCCGTGCCCGCGGAAGTCGAACGCGAGCGCGGTGAACCCGGCGTCCTGGAGGGCGATCGCGAGGTTCACCAGCGAGCCCTTGCCGTCGCCGAGGTCGTGGCACAGCACGACCGGCGATCCGCCCGGCGCGCCCCGGACGAGCCAGCCTGCGAGGTCGGTGCCGTCCGCGGAGCGGAATCGCACCTCCTCGACGTGCGAGAGGAACGCTCCGAGGTCGCTCTTCTCGTCGGCCTGGCGCGGGGGGTGCGTCGCGCGATAGGTCTGGATCCCGATCGCGCCGGCCGCCGTCAAGATCGCGATGATCAGGACGACGAGAACGGTCCCGGGCAGGGACCTCCAGAAGCTCTCCATCAAGCTCACTCCCCCGTCGCGAGGCGGGACCGCGCGACGGAGGTGGAATATAGGGGCGGCGACCCATCCGGGACAAGGGGCGGCTCACGACGGCCCTTGCCCCGGCGGACGCGGCGGCGCGTCGCGGCTCCGGCCGGGGACCAAGGTGGTCGACAGCGTCTCCGCGACCTTCTTCCCGGCGACCTTCGCGATCGCCTCGGGGGCGGCGGCGAGGACCCCTTCCACGCTCCCGAACGCCTTGAGGAGCTTCCTGGCCAGCGTCGGTCCGATTCCCGGGACGTCGAGGAGGGCCGTGCGGAGGGTCCGCCTCGCGCGCCGTTTTCGGTGGTGGGTCAGCGCGAATCGGTGGGCCTCGTCGCGTACTCGCTGGACGAGATGGAGCGCCGGCGAGGACCGATCGAGACGGACCGGCTCCCCCGAGCCCTCGAGCCAGATCTCCTCTTCCCGCTTCGCGAGCGCGATCACCGGCAGCATCGGCAGCCCGACCTCCGCGAGGGCCTTGACCGCCGCGCCGAGCTGTCCCGGGCCGCCGTCGATGAGCACCAGGTCCGGAAGGCGCCGGTCCTCCGCCAGCAGGCGGCGATAGCGGCGGGTGACCGCCTCCGCCATCGATGCGAAGTCGTCGGGCCCTTTGACCCCGCGGATGTTGAACGTCCGGTAGTCCGACTTCTTCGGCTTCCCCCCCTCCCACACCACCATCGACGCCACCGAATCGGTCCCCTGGATGTTCGAGATGTCGAAGCACTCGATCCGGAACGGCGGCTCGTCGAGCCCGAGCGCCTCCTGGAGCGCTTCGAGCACCTCGACCCCGTGGACATGCGGGGCCCTGAACCGGCTCAGGAAGGCGAGGGCCGCGTTCTTCCGGACGAGGTCGAGGAGGCGCCTCTTCACGCCGCGCTCCGGCACGTGGAGGCGGACCTTCCCGCCGCGCCGTTCGCCGAGCCACCGCTCCATCAGTTCCGGGTCGGCCGGGAGATCCGGGAGGTAGATCTCGGGCGGCGGCCGGGTTTCGGCGTAGTACTGCGCCAGCACCGCGGCGTAGAACGCGCCGGGGTCGAAGTCGAGGTCGCCGAAGCCGAACTCGCGGCGGGATTCCACCTTCCCCTCCCGCATCTGGAACAGCTCGAGCGCGACCTCGCTCCCCTCGCGGTGGTGCGCGAAGAAATCCTGCTCCTCGAGCCCGAGGGAGGCGATGTGCTGGCGGACCGCCAGGCGCCGCACGGTCGCCAGCGTGTCGCGGTGCATTGCGGCCCGCTCGAACTCCTCCGAGGCCGAGGCCTCCTTCATCTTCGCCTCGAGCGCGACTTCCAGCTCGCGGTGCTTCCCCTCGAGGAACAGACGGACGTCCTCCACGGCCCTCCGGTACTCGACGGGCGTGGTCTTGCCGGCGCACGGCGCGAGGCATTGGTCGAGGTGATAGTAGAGGCACGGTCGCCGCTTCCCGTCGAACACCTCGGCGCACGTGGCCACCCGGAAATCGCGCTGGATCAGCTTGAGGGACCTCCTCGCCCCGGACGCCGGGATGAACGGACCCGCGTACAGGCTCCCGTCGAGGCGCGGCCTTCGGACCAGCGCGGCGCGCGGGAACTCGTCTCCGAGCGACAGCTTCAGGTACGGGAAGCTCTTGTCGTCGCGAAGCACGACGTTGAACGGCGGCCGCTCGCGCTTGATGAGGTTCGCCTCGAGCAGGATCGCCTCGGTCTCGGTGTCCACCACGATGATCTCGAGATCGGCGACCTCCGAGACGAGCCGCTCGGTGCGCGGAGGGTGCTGCACCGACGGCTGGAAGTACGAGCGGACCCGGCTCCTGAGCGACTTCGCCTTGCCGATGTAGAGAAGGCTTCCTCGCGCGTCGCGGTAGAGGTACACCCCCGGCCGGTCGGGCAGCCCGTCGAGCTTCGCCCGGAGCGCGGGGGACGGGAAGCCGTCGTCCACCGGCGCCCCTAGCGGGGAAACCCCAGCAGGAGGTCGACGAACGCGGGGTCGCGAGCGAACGTCAGCTCCCTCGCCGGGACCCCGCGAGCCAGCCGCTCGATCGCCGAGAGGATCCTGGCGTCGGCTTCGATCCCCTCGGCGACGAACGGGAGGTTCGCGGTGATGCGGGCGCGCGTGAGGAGCGGCGGCGCCGCGCCGAGGCATGCCGCGGTGCCGTGAGAGGGGAACAGGATCGCCGCGACCGGCCATCGGCCCGGCTCCTGGGCACCGGGGTGCGTCGAGCGGAACGGCGCGCCCAGCGCCTCGATCGCCCCTCCCGCGCCATCGAGCAGCACGAGGTCGTCGCTCAGCACCCGCGCGCCTCGCGACGCGGCCAGCGCGGCGAACGTGCTCTTTCCCGATCCTTCGGAGCCGGCGAGCACGAAGGCCCGTCCCTCGAGGGTCACCCCGGCCGCGTGGAGCAGCATCCCGTCCCGCGACGGCATTCGCCAGGCCAGGGCCGCCCGCAGGAGGTTCAGGAACGCGAACCAGCCCCGCTCGGGCGCGACCGCCGCCCCGAGCCTGAGGAGCGCGCGGCCCGAGGCGTCCACGGCGACGTCCCCCTCCGCCATGGAGAAGCTCGCCCCCTCGAGATCCAGCCGCGATCGCATCGCCTTGGGAGCGAACGGACCGACCGGCGGCTCCATCTCGGCGAGGGACGCCGTAACGTCGAGGAACGGGCGGCCCCCGTCCACGGAGAGGAAGGCCGACCATTCCCGGGCGAGGCGCGCCTCGAGCGGTCCCGGAAGGCCTCGGACCCGCACCGCGACGCCGCTCAGGTCGATGGCGACCCCCTCGGCGCCAGCGCTCACAGCCCCGACCTCTCGATCGCGTCCCAGTACGAGTCGTCCATCCTGAAGTGCAGGTGCGCGAGCGGGACCGAGGCGAACGCGCGCTCGATCCGCTCGAAGAGATCCGGGCGCCGCGCGAACTCCTCGGCGACGAACGGCAGGTTCCCCACCAGCTCGGCGAGCGATCGGACCCTGGGCGCCTCGCGCACCTCGACCCGATGGTCCTTCACGATCCTGAAACCGGCTGCGAGCGGGAAGGCGCCGACGACCGGCTCCCCTTCCTCGTAGGTCCCCCGGAACGGGCTTCCGACCAGACGGAGCTTGCCGCCCTCGGCCGGGAGCAGCAGCGACAGATCGTCGCTCACGACCGTCCCCCGCCGGTTGCTGGCGCACAACGTGGACTTGCCGGCCCCCGACTCCCCGAAGAAGAGGTAGCCGCGCCCGTGCCGGACCGCGCTGGCCGCATGGACCAGTGCGCCGCCGCGGCTCGCCGCCTGCCAGGCGACCGCGGCGCGGAGGTAGTTCTCGATGGCGTGGGCTTCGGTCTCGTAGGATCCGCGGGCGAGGAGCATCACGCCCTCGCCGTCCAGGGCGTCGAACCAACCCGCGAGCCGGTGGCCGAGGAAACGGACCCGGCCCCCGTCGCTCTCGACGAACACCGGATTGAACTCGGGCGACTCCGGAGGATCGATGAAGTACTCGCGGTCCTCGAGGCCGAGCCGGACGCTAAGACCGCCGGCCTGGCCCCGGGGCTCGGCGGCATACGGGCCGTAGCGCTCGCGGAGGATCGCCTCGAATCGGTCGTCGAGCCCCCCGATCTCGATCCGGAGCTCTCCCAGCTCGATGGCCATCCTTCCATTGCCGACGGGAGGCCGCGGCGACGCGAAGTATTCCATCGGCAGCGGCTTGCCCCGGCGCGCCGGATAGGTGCCTCCTCTCGACGTCCTTAGATCGGAGCTCAATGGTCCATTCCCCCTGCGAGCCCGCCCGCCGACCGGGCCCCGCGCCGCGGGCGCAGGATAGACCCCCCAAGAGCGCAGTGCACTCGGGCGCGGCGCGAGGCCGGATTCCTCACGCCAGCACCGCTTTCTCCCTCAGGTAGCGGATCCGGTCGCGATGCGCCGCCGCCTCCTCGAAGTCCAGCCGCTCCGCGGCGCTCCGCATCCGCGTGTCGAGGCGGGCGATCTCGGCCTCGAGGGCCTCGGCGTCCTCGAACACCTCCTCGCCCTCCTCCTCCTCGAGCGGGACCGTGGAGTAGTCGGCGGCCAGCGGCGTCCCCATCAGCTCGTCCACCGCGCGGCGAATCGTCTCGGGGGTGATCCCGTTCGCGTCGTTGTACGCCTTCTGGACCGCGCGGCGGCGCGCGGTCTCGTCGAGGGCGAACCTCATGGAGTCGGTGATCCGCTCGGCGTAGAGGATCGCGGTGCCGTTCACGTTCCGCGCCGCGCGCCCGATGGTCTGGATGAGCGAGCGCTCCGACCGGAGGTACCCCTCCTTGTCCGCGTCGAGGATCGCCACCAGCGAGACCTCCGGCAGGTCGAGCCCCTCCCGGAGCAGGTTGACCCCGACCAGCACGTCGAACTCGCCGCGCCTCAGATCCCGCAGGATCCGGACCCGCTCCAGCGTCTCGACGTCGGAGTGCAGGTACTCGACCCGGACGCCCAGCTCCTTGTAGTACTCGGTGAGGTCCTCGGCCATGCGCTTGGTGAGCGTGGTGACCAGCACGCGCTCCCCGCGCCCGACGCGCGCCCGGATCTCCCCGAGGAGGTCGTCCACCTGCCCCTCCACCGGCCGGACCACCGTCTCGGGGTCGAGGAGTCCGGTGGGGCGGACCACCTGCTCGACGATCTCGCCGCCGGCGAGCGCGAGCTCGTACCGCGCGGGGGTAGCCGACACGTAGAGCGTCTGTCCCCGACGCGCCTCGAACTCCTCGAAGGTCAGCGGGCGATTGTCGATGGCGGACGGGAGGCGGAAGCCGAAGTTCACGAGGGTGGTCTTCCTGGCGCGGTCCCCCTTGAACATCCCCTCGATCTGCGGCACGGTCGCGTGGCTCTCGTCGATCACCAGGAGCGCGTCCTTCGGCAGGTAGTCGATCAGGGTCGGGGGGGGCTCCCCTTCGCGCCGCCCGGTGAGGTGACGCGAGTAGTTCTCGATCCCGTGGCAGTAGCCGACCTCCTGCATCATCTCGAGGTCGAAGATCGTGCGCTGCTCGATCCTCTGGGCTTCGAGGAGCTTCCCCTCCCCCTCCAGCATCGCGACGCGCTCCTTGAGCTCGGCGCGGATCGCGTCGATCGCGCGCAGCAGGTCCTCCCGCGGCGTCACGTAGTGGCTGTTGGGATACACGGGGGCGCGCTCGAGCGCCTCGACCGCCTTGCCCCTGACCGGGTCGATTCGCGAGAGCTTCTCGACCTCGTCCCCCCAGAACTCGATCCTGAGCGCGTCCTCCGCGTACGCCGGCCAGATCTCGAGGGTGTCCCCCCGGACCCTGAACGCGCCGCGCCTGAGGTCGGCGGGGGTCCTCTCGTACTGGATCTCCACGAGCTTCCGGATCGCCCGGTCGCGGTCGAGCCTCTCCCCGCGCTCCACGAGGAGCATCATCCCGTGGTAGGCCTCCGGCGACCCGAGCCCGTAGATGCACGAGACGCTGGCCACGATCAGCACGTCGCGCCGCTCGAAGAGCGCCCGGGTGGCCGAGTGGCGCATCCGGTCGATCTCCTCGTTGATCGTCGCCTCCTTCTCGATGTAGGTGTCGGACTGCGGGACGTACGCCTCGGGCTGGTAGTAGTCGTAGTACGAGACGAAGTACTCCACCGCGTTCCGCGGGAAGAGCCGGCGGAACTCCTGGTAGAGCTGGGCCGCCAGCGTCTTGTTGTGGGCCATGACGATCGTCGGCCGGTTCGCGCGGGCGACGACGTTCGCCACCGTGAACGTCTTCCCGGAGCCGGTCACGCCCAGGAGCACCTGGTCCCGGCGCCCTTCGTCGAGGCCCTTCGAGAGCGCCTCGATCGCCGCGGGCTGGTCCCCGGTCGGCTTGAAATCGGACACGATCTCGAAAGTGGCCACGCTCGTCCGGCTCCCCGGTGAATTGTACCCTCCGCGCGCCGGCCACGGCGGGTTGGCCGCCACGCCGCGTCCTGATACCCTCTCGGGGGAGATGAGCGCCTTGCCCGGATCCGCGACCTCGCGCCGCCGCCTTCGGCCGCTCCTGCTCCTCGGCCTGGCGGTGGTCCCCGCGGCCGCGGCCGGGGCGACGCTCGGCTACGGCCTGAAGTTCGACCTGCCCGACGTCAAGAAGCTCGAGGACTACACGCCCCCGCTCAGCACGAGGGTGTTCGCGCAGGACGGGACCTCGCTGGCGAGCTTCGGGGAGCAGCGCCGGACGCTGGTCCCCTACCGGGACATTCCGAAGGTGTTCGAGCAGGCGCTGATCGCGGTGGAGGATTCGAATTTCTACCACCACAGCGGGGTCGACCTCCGGGGGATCCTCCGCGCCGCATGGTACGACGTGAGGAACCTGACCCTCGAGCAGGGTGCGAGCACGCTGACGCAGCAGCTGGCGCGGAACCTCTTCCCGGACGTCCTGAAGCCGGAGAAGACGGCGCACCGGAAGTTCCAGGAGATGCTCCTGGCTTTCGAGATCGAGCGCCGCTACACGAAGCAGGAGATCCTCCGCCTCTACTGCAACCAGGTCTACATGGGCCACGGTCGGTACGGAATCGAGGCCGCGTCGCGCTTCTTCTTCGGCAAGTCGGCCAAGGAGATGGACCTGCCGGAGGCCGCGCTGCTCGCCGGCCTGGTCCAGAGGCCCGAGGGCCTCTCGCCGTTCCGCCACCCGGAGCGCGCCCTGAAGCGCCGCAACCACGTGCTCGAGCGGATGGCGGAAGAAGGCTACCTCCGGCCGGCCGCGGCCCGGGCCGCCGAGCGCGAGCCGCTCCGACTGTCGGCGCTACGGGAGAGCGCGAACCTCGCCCCGTACTTCGTCGAGGAGGTCCGACGGCTCCTGCAGTCCAAGTACGGCGACGAGAGCCTGTATCAGTCCGGGCTCGAGGTACGGACGACGCTCGACCCCCGCCTCCAGGGCCTGGCCAACGCTGCCATGGACGTCGGGCTGCGCGAGCTGGACAAGCGGCAGGGCTGGCGGGGAGTGAAGGTGCGGGTGCCGCCCGGAGAGTCCCCCGACGCCTGGGACCCGCCGTCGTGGCGCGACGGCGTCCAGCCGGGCGAGGTCGCCGACGCGGTGGTGGTGTCGGTCTCGGAGGCGCACGCCCGCGTGCGGGCCGGTCCCTACCGTGGGACGCTGGGGCCCGAGGAGATCGCGTGGACCGGGCGAACGTACGCCTCGTCCCTGCTGAAGCGCGGCGACGTGATCCGCGTCCGCATCGAGCCCGGCGGCCTCGACGGCGCGCCCACCTTCCTCCTGGAGCAGGAGCCCCGCGTCGAGGCCGCCCTCGTCGCCATCGATCCGGCCACCGGCGCGGTTCGCGCGCTGCTCGGCGGATTCGACTACCGCCGAAGCGAGTTCGACCGCGCGATCCAGGCCCGGCGCCAGTGCGGGTCGGCGTTCAAGCCGTTCGTCTACGCGGCGGCGCTCACCCAGGGGATGACGCCGGCGGAGACGATCCTCGACGAGCCCACCGTGTTCATCGACCCCCAGACCTTCGTGCCCTACGAGCCCGAGAACTACTACGACAGGTACTACGGGAACCTGACCCTGCGTCACGCGCTGGAGAACTCCGTCAACATCGCCACCGTGAAGCTCCTGGGCCGGGTCGGCTTCGCTCCGGTGATCGACATCGCGCGCAGGCTCGGCATCAGCACGGAGCTGAAGCCCTACCCCTCGCTCGCCCTCGGCGCGTTCGAGGTGAGCCTCCTCGAGCTGACCAGCGCTTACGGAGCGTTCGCCGATCAAGGGGTCCGCGTGGAGCCGCACCTGGTGGAGGAGGTCCGCTCGAACGACGGCGCAGCGCTCGAGCGGGCCAAGCCGGAGGTCCGGGACGCGGTGAGCCCGCAGATCGCGTACCTCATGAATCGCCTCCTCGAGGGGGTCGTGACCGACGGGACCGGCGAGGCCGCCGCGGAGCTGGGCCGGCCGCTGGCCGGAAAGACCGGGACCACCAACGACTTCACCGATGCCTGGTTCATCGGCTACGCGCCGGACCTCGTGGTCGGCGTATGGGTCGGGTTCGACGAGAAGAAGAGCCTCGGCAACCGGGTGACCGGCGCGCAGGCGGCGCTCCCGATCTGGAAGCAGTTCATGGAAACGGCGTACGAGGGGCGCGCCGCCGAGGACTTCCCGATCCCCACCGGGGTCACGATCGCGTCGATCGACTCGACGACGGGCCTCAAGGCGAGCGACGCGGCGGGCTGCGCGCCGGTGATATCGGAGGCCTTCCTCGCGGGAACCGAGCCGACCGCGTACTGCTCCGAGGCGGAGCACCTGCGCCTCAAGTTGCCCTATCCGTTCCAGCGTTATCCGCTCGACGAGGACGGCGCGCTGGCGGTCCCTTCCGCCGACCTGGACCGCCTGCTCTCCTCGGAGCCCACGGTCCGCCTCACGATCGGGGGGCGCCGCCTCGAGGCCGTGACCCCCGACGGCAAGGTGTCGCTGCCGATCCGGCGCGTCCCCGGCCGCGTCGCCGATCCGATCCCGGAAGAGGCGCGGGGGAAGGTCGATCCCGCGGGCTGGATCGGAAAGGACGGGCGCCGCGCCACCGCGGTCATGATCCGCCGCTAGCGCCGGGGACTCCCGGGTCCACCGGCCGGCTCGCGGCCCTCGAGGTTCCACGCGTCGAGCGAGTACTTCGCGACGCGCAGGAACGCGGCGCGCGCCGCCTCGCCCGACGTGAGCGACCCGGGGGCCGCCTCGACGCCGAGGGTGTGCGTGAAGGCCGCGGCGATCGCGGCGTCGATCGTCCGGGTGTCCGGGACGCGCCCGAGCGCTCCTCCTAGGTCCACGAATCGCGACGCGTCCGCCGGCGCCCCGATCGCCCGCGACAGGCGCACAGGGTCCGCTCGGAGCGGGAGGGAGCCGTGCTGGAGGAACGCCCCGTGGCGGCGGAGCTGGGCGGAACCCACGAGTTTTCTCCCGCCGGCGGTGATCTCGTGCGCTCCCGCCCGGTCGAAGCAGACCGGCGGTCCGAAGGGCCCGGGGTCCCTCGGGTGGCCGCCGGCCGGATCCTCGCCGCGCGCATCGACCCCGAGCAGGCGTAGCGCCGCGACGAGCGCCGCGGCGATCCGCCGGTAGGTGTCGAGGACGCCTCCATCGAACGGGGGGCGCCCCAGGCGCCCGATGACCGCGTACGTCCGCTCGTGCTCGTGGAGCACCGCGCGCCCGCCGGTCGGCCGGCGCACCAGGTGGATGCCCTCGTCGCGGAGATACGCCGCGTCGTGCGCGCCGGACGCGGGCTGCCTTCGACCGAGGGACACGGCCGGCGGACTCCAGGCGTAGAGCCGAAGGGTCGGCACGGGAGGGGGCTCGGCATCGACGTACGATTCCAGCACCGCCTCGTCGACGGCCATGTTGGACGCGCCGTCGAGGCATCCGTCGACGAGGAGCCGGAACGGGACTCGCACGGGCGGGCCGTCAGTCGAGGGACGACTCGGCGCGTGAGCCCCGGAACTCCGACGAGCGAAGCTCGTACTTCCTCAGCAATCGCTGGAGCGCCGAGCGCAGCATCCCCGCTTGCTGGGCCGCTGCGGTGACGTTCCCCTGGTGCCGCGCCAGGAGCTCCGCGAGGTAGCGCTTCTCGAACGACTCGACGACGCGCCGCTTCGCCTCGCGGAACCGGGCGCCGGCGTCGCCATCCCCCACCGCGGGGGCCTTGGCGCGGAGGCCTTCCGGGAGGTCGCGGGGACGGATCGTCCCGTCGCTGGCGAAGATCACCGCCTGCTCGATCGCGTGACGCAGCTCCCGGACGTTCCCCGGCCAGGCATGGCGGCCGAGGACCTCCAGCGTCTCCGGGGCGATTCGGATCGGCGGGAGGTCGTTCATCGAGCGGATTTCCTCGATGAAGTGCGCCGCGAGCGGCCCGATGTCCTCTCGCCGCTCCCGCAGCGCGGGAACGTCGACGATCGCTCCGGCGAAGGCGCCGTAGAGCTCTTCGCGGAAGCGTCCCTCCGCGACGAGCCGCGAGAGGTCGAAGCGCGTCGAGGCGACGATTCTCGCGTCGAAGGGAAGCGTGGCCGCCCCGCCGAGGCGCAGGACGCTCCCCGCGCGGATCGCCGCGAGGAGCCGGTCCTGAAGCCTCGCCGGTAGGGCGTCGACCTCGTTCAGGAGCGCGGTGCCGCCCTTGGCGCCCTCGAGCATCCCGTCGCCGGGACGCGCGCGCCCGGAAAGCGTCCCGCCCTCCCAGCCGAACAGCTCCGCCTCCAGCGCCCCCTCCGGACCCAAAGCGCAGTCGACCTGGGTGAAGGGGCGGCCGCGTCGAGGCGAAAGGGCGTGCAGGATCTGGGCGGCGAGCGTTCTCCCGGTCCCGACGTCTCCCATGAAGAGGACGCGGCCCTCCGTGGCTGCGAGGACGTCGAGTCGCTCGCGGAGCCGCTCCGCCGCGTCGCTCCGGCCGACGATCCGCTGGCGCGCCGCGCGGTTCCCCAGCTCGTCGCGCAGGCGCCTCCGCTCCTCGAGGAGGTCGTGCTGCGCCAGCGCGCGGTCGACGACGAGCCTCAGGCGCTCGGGGTCCGGAGGCGCCGACAGAACGGCGAACGCGCCGCTCCGTAGGGCCTCGAGCTCGTCCCACGGAGAAGGGCGATCGAGGACGATCACCGTCGCGATCGAGGGCCGGAGCCGGCCGACCTTCTCGACGTAGGCGCGACGCTCGGGAGGAGGGAAAGAAGAGGCGAGGAGCACGACCCGAACCGGATGGGCCTTGAGCGCCTCGAGGCCCTCGCCCTCGCCGGCCGCTTCAAGGGTCAGGACCTCACCCCCGGCCAGCGCGTCCTTGACGCGGGCGCGTAACCCTGCGTCGCCGTCCACCACGAGGGCGAGCGGACGCTCCATGGCCTCCTCCTCCCGTGTTCCCTTCGCCTCCCCGTCGGCCGCTCGGCCCCGTAGCCCGGCCGGCGCGAGAACGCTCTGCCGGAGATTATACGGGTGCCTTCCAGGGAAGGGTATGGGAATCTCGGAGCGATCTCAAGGGCCGGGGATCAGCGCCCGCGGCTCTCGAGCTCCGCGATCTTCCGTCCAACCTCGCGGTAGGACGGATCGTCGCGATGGATGGAGCGGAAGAGGTCCAGCGCGGCCTTTGTGTCGCCGCACTGCTCCAGGACCTCGGCCAGGTCGAAACGTAGCCCCCGAAGCGCCTCGTCGTCGCCTCCGGGCGCGTCCAGGGCCTGCCGGTACCATCCGGCGGCCTCCTGCACCTCCCCCTTCTCCCGTAAGCAGAGCGCGATCATGGTGCATGCGTCCCGGAAGAGGTCCGGAGCACGCGACGCCACCTGGAATTCGCCGACGGCATCGTCGAGGAGTCCCATCTCCTTGTAGGCGATCCCGAGGTCGTAGTGCGTCCGGTGATCCTCGCTGCCGATCTCCCGATCGACGTGCTGCTTGAACAGCTCGAAGACCTCCTCGACGCTCTGCTCGTCGAACGACGCGGGCGCGGCGGCGGTCTGCCCGGCCGCCGCGGCCTCGGCGACCAGCGCCTCCGAGATGGACTCCAGCGCCTCGTCGTCCAAGACCGATTCCGACCGGTCCGTGGAATCGTCCGCGGTCTCGACGACGGGCGCCCGCTCGGGGGTCGACGACGCGGCGGCGGCCGCGCGGGCCTCGAGGGCGTCGAGCGCCGCCCCCGCCTTGCCCCGCGAGCGCAACGCGACGATCCGGTGCCGTGCGTCCTGGACCATTCCCTGGTCGATGTAGAACGCGATCTCTTCGAGATCGTCCTGGGTGGGCGCCGCGAGCGCCGGGGAGGTCGGCGCCGTCTCGCTGGCCGAGACGACCTCCGGCTCGACGACCGGCACCTCCTCCAGTTCGATGACGACCTCGGTTACCTTTGGCATGGAAAGGTTCCAGACACTCCGGGATTCCAGACGAGCGATATGCAATTAAACGTTGCGGCCCTGAAGAACCCGACTCTGAACAAACAGTAAAATTACCGCGTGGCCCGTTTAGCGACGGGCCACGGGCACTTTGACTAATTACTTTCCGGCTGTGAATCGCTTCTCGACAGCGTCCCAATCCACCACGTTCCACCACGCGATGATGTAGTCGGGTCGGCGGTTCTGATATTTCAGGTAGTAGGCGTGTTCCCA
>JAIQFR010000106.1 GCA_020073205.1 Terriglobia bacterium | reverse complement strand
GGCGGATCCTCTTGAGCGCTTCGTTCTCGAGGCCGACCACTTCCTGGGGAAGGGGCGCGTACCCCAGCTCGGGCGCGAAGTTCTGACCGTCCTTCAGCGCCCACTTCATGAAGTCGACCATGATTCGGCCGCGCTGCGGGTCCTTCGGGCTCTGGTAGAGAAGGATCCAGGTGAACGAGGAGATCGGATAGGCGTCCTTCCCCGGGGCGTTGGTGATCGAGACGCGGAAGTCCTTGGGCATCTGGGTCGCGGCGGCCGCCGCGGCGGCGGTCACCGAAGCGGTCGAGGCCTTGATGAACTCCCCGTCCATGTTCCGGACCGCGCCGTACGAGATGCGGTTCTGGAGCGCGTAGATCAGCTCGACGTAGCCGATCGCTCCCGGCGTCTGCTTCACGAGGCCGGCCACCCCTTCGTTCCCCTTCCCCCCTACCCCGACGGGCCAGGCCACCGACGTGGACACGCCCACCTTTTTCTTGAATTCGGGCGAGACCTTGGAGAGGTAGTCGCAGAAGATGTAGTTGGTGCCCGAGCCGTCGGAGCGGTGCACGACCGTGACGTCGGTGGCCGGCAGCTTCAGGCCTGGGTTGTCCTTGGCGATCGCCGGGTCGTTCCACTTCGTGATCTTGCCCATGAAGACGTCCGCGAGGACCGGCCCCGAGAACCGGACCTCTTCTGCGACACCTTCCAGGTTGTAGACGGGGACGACCCCGCCCAGCACGGTCGGGAAGTGGAGGACCCGGTCCGGCGCGGCCAGGAGCTGCTCCTCGGTCATCGGACCGTCCGAGGCGCCGAAGAACACCGTCTTGGCGGTGAGCTGGCGGATCCCCCCGCCGGAGCCGATCGACTGGTAGTTGATCTGGATCTCGGGATGCAGCTTGTTGTACTCCGAGAACCACTTGGAGTAGATCGGGTAGGGGAACGTGGCGCCCGCTCCGTCGATCTGGACCGTCTGCGCGGTGGCGGGGAGCGCGGCGAGAGCCGACGCGATCAGGACCGGGAGGAGGAATCGGCTGAGCTTCATGGCGTCACCTCAGAAATTGAAGAGGGCGTGGAGCGCGTAGCGCTTCTCGTCCGCCGGGTTCGTCGTCGGGTAGCCGTCGTACTTCACCTGCTCGTAGTCGAGCAGGAACGCGGTGCTGACGCCCTTCAGGACCTTCGGCCAGTAGGCCACCCCGGCGACCGTCCGTTTCTTGGTCTCGTCCGTATCCTTGTTCGGCTTCAGATCATCGTACCGCAGCAGAATCTCCCAACCGTGCGGGAGCCGTGGCGTCGCCCAGGCCGACCAGCCCGAGGACTTGACCTCGGCATCCACGCTCGACGCCTGGTCCTTGGCGTCCAGGACCTCGAGTCCGGCGTTCACCCGGGAGTGCTCGAAGGTCACGTCGCCGACGAGCCGGTCCCTCGCTCCGCCGCTGATCGGCGCGTCCTTGTCGTAGAACGCAGTGATCCGAAGCCCCTTGACCCCGGGGGCCATCGGCGCGGGCCGCAAGCTGGCGCGAATCTGGACGGCTTTCTCGTTGTTGGCCTCGGCCTTGCTGTACCCGTCGCCGTTGTAGTAGCCGAAGTGGACGTCCCCGTAGTTCCCGGGGAAGGTGAACCGGGATGACAGGCCGGAGTCCGACGAAGTCAGGTACCCTTCGCGGTCCACGAAGATCGGCCCCTGGAACCGGTACCTGTAGATCCCTTCCTGGAAGTCGATGTAGGGCGTCTGCTGGAGCCCGAGGCGGACCCAGGAGCCCTTGACGAGCCAGTCGTCGAGGTTGAGCTGGCCGAACGCGTACTTCATGCGGACCACGTAGCTGCCCTTGATGTCGGCGGTGGCGGTGTTCTCCTGCTTGATGTCCGGCGTGATGCGGTAGGAGAACAGGTGATTGATGTCGCCGATGATGTTGATGTACGCCCGACCGACCTCGAAGGTGCTGGGGTTGTAGGTCCCCGCGGCGTTGGTGGCCTTCGGCTCCGACTGATAGGTATAGTCCACGAAGAGGGTCCCACCGACCTTCACCGAGGGCGTGTCGTCCGGCGGAGTGCTCCCGGCGGCGGGAGTGACCTGGGCCTGCGCGACGCACGACGCGCCGACCAGAACGAGGACCGCGAGGGCGGCGGGAACCGACCTCGCCGGCGATGCGCTGCTGCGGATGTGGAACTTCATCAAGCGATCCTCCTTTCGGGAGACGTTCTAGACACGGCTTGAAAACACGGGGCAACGCCACGGTTAATTCCCCGTTAAACGTGCGGAACGCGGGGGGAGCGGGCCCCTGAGGTGGGCCTCGTCGGCGCTCAGGATCTCGAAGCTACCCACGAGATCCGCCTCGTCCTCGACGAACAGCCTGAAGCTCCGGGCCCCGAGAGAGCGACCGCGGCGCGCCTCCCGCGCGATCCCCCGGAGCAGCTCCAGCTCCATCTCGGCGCCGGCGCGCTTTCGGGCCTCGGCGGAGAACATCGTGCGGCACCAGAGCCGCCCGTGGATGCACCAGAACCCCTGGTCGTCGAAGGCCCCGTCCACCGCGACCACGGAGCCGGGCTGCTCGAGGTAGTAGGACACGGCTCGATCCTCCCCTTTCGAGGATCGCGTCGCGATGTGTCGGGAGTGTTAAGGCCGCGGAAGATCGAGGTTAAACCGCCTCGAACCGCCGGGGATTCAGAAACGCGATCGGATCGCCGCGATGAGCCACCAGGCCACCGCCCCCATGATCCCCGAGGCCGGTATCGTCAGCACCCACGCCCAGACGACGCGACGCGCGATCCCCCAGCGGACCGCGGACAGCCGCTGGATCGCGCCGACGCCGATGATCGCGCCGGTGATCGTGTGGGTCGTGCTGACCGGGATCCCGAGCTTCGCCGACGTGAACAGCGAGACCGCCGCGGCGGTCTCGGCGCACGCGCCGCTGTAGGGGTGGAGCTTCGTGATCTTCATTCCCATGGTCTTCACGATCCGCCATCCGCCGGCCATCGTGCCCAGCGCGATCGCGAGGTGGCACACGAGGACGATCCAAAACGGGAACTGCACGCTCCCGGTCTCGAACGCGGTTTGCCGGCTCTTCCAGACGCTCGCGTACAGGAGCGCCGCGATGATCCCCATGGTCTTCTGGGCATCGTTCGTTCCGTGACCGAGACTGTACGCCGCGGCGGAGCCGAGCTGGATCACCCGGAAGTACCTATCCACGCCGGCCTGGGTCGCCCGCCAGACGACCCGGATCAGGATCGACACCAGGATCAGGGCGAGAGCGAAGCCGATCAGGGGGGCGATGACGATGAACTCGACGGTCGCCACCACCTTGCCCATGTGAAGCACACCCCCGGACTGGCCGGCGAACGCCATGGCCGCCCCGCCGAACCCGCCGAGGAGCGCGTGGGACGAGCTGGTCGGCAGCCCGATGTACCAGGTGATCAGGTCCCACACGACGGCGCCCAGGAGCCCCGCGAGGATCACGTCGGGCGTGACCCACTCCGGGTAGACCCACTTGGCCACGGTGTTGGCCACGTAGACCCCGAAGAACCAGGCCGCAGCGAGGTTCCACCAGGCCGCCCAGAGCACCGCGTACGCCGGCGACAGCACGCGGGTCCCGACGACGGTGGCTATCGAGTTGGCGGCGTCGTGGAAGCCATTGACGAAGTCGAAGGCCAGCGCGACCAGGACGATCAACAGGATGTACGGGTGGGTGGCGATCGCCACCAGGTCGTTCAGGAATCCGGAGAACACTCGGCGGCTCCCGGCCTCGGCGTCGGCTTCGGTTGGGGGAAGGACCCTACGTGTACTTCACGAGCACGGTCTCGAGGATGTTCGCGACGTCCTCGGCCTTGTCGGTCGCCACCTCGAGGTGCTCGTAGAGGTCCTTCCACTTGATGACTTCCATCGGATCCTGGCCGTGGTCCTTGAACAGCGAGGTCAGCGCGTCGCGGGCGACCTGGTCGGCATCTTCCTCGAGCTGCTTGATCCTCACGCACTGCCTCAGGAGCGTCTCGGCTTCCTTGAGATTCCGGAGCAGGCCCACCCCCTTGACGATCTCTTCCGAGGCGCGGGTGATGATCCGGCTCAGCTCGATGGCGTGCGGCGTCGGCTTCGGGATCTGGAAGGTGACGAGGCGCTTGGCCACCGAGTCCACGTAGTCCAGCACGTCGTCGAGCTTACTGGTCAGGTTGTAGATGTCCTCCCGGTCCAGCGGCGTGATGAAGGTCTTGTTCAGGAGGTCGAGAATCTTGTGGACCAGATCGTCGCCGGCGTGCTCGACGTCGTGGATCTCCTTCGCGGCGAGGTAAACGGCGTCCGCCGAGGAGAAACCCTCGAAGCACTTCTGCAGGAGCCGGGACCCCTTGAGGGTGTTGTCGGCCTGCTGCTCGAGGAGCGCGAAGAACTCGACCTTTCTCGGGATCAGTCGCATCGGTGGTCGTTCTCCTGGGAGTATGGGAGCGTTTTCTATCACCGACCGCGCCGGATCACAAGCGACGTGGGTGCTACCCACAAGGGTCGGGGGCCGCTTCGTTCCGCGACAGCCAGTCCAAGGCCCGATCGATCTGGGGAGCGAGCCACTCGCGCCCCCCGGACGGCGCGCCGGCGCTCCCGGCGTCCCCGTCCCGCGGGGAGCGACGGCCGAGCCAGGAGAGCGGCCAGACGATGACGGCCACGAGCGCGGTGAGCGGCGTCGCCAGCCTCACCATCCCGTGTTCGAGCCGGGTCGCCGTTCCCCCGTAGATAGGGATCGCGCAGGCCAGGCTGGACATGGCGCTTCGGATCAGGAAGCGCCCCAGCCAGGGCCGCCGGTGGTAGAACTGGAACGGGAACGCCAGGGTCCCGAAGACCGGGATCGGGCTGATCACGAACGCCACCGCGTACGACGTGCGCTTGTCCTGACGGCGCAGCCACCGGTACGTGGTGATGAAGACGCGGAAGAAGGAGGTGTTGACGAGGAGCGCGAGGCCGACGGGATTCCAGGGGGAGACGAGGAGCATCCCCACGCCCAGCGCCTTGAGCGCGCTGGTCAAAGGCTCGAAGAACTTCAGCGCCAGGTGCATCCCGAACCCCCGGGCATACTCCGGCGCCTCGCCCCCGCGGATCTCCCCGATCAGCTCCCCGCGGCCGGCGTCGTCGAGCCGGCCGAGCCCTTTCCACCTGCGCGTCGAACCCTCGACGAAGGAGTAGGCGAGGTGCTCCTGGATCCTCTCGGAGACGAGCGCGAGGAGCGCGACCTGGATCGCCGAGCCAAGCTCGCGCCAGTCGGCCAGGTAGCGATGGAGCCTCGCCGGCAGGATCGCCGCGGACACGTCGTGGATCATGAATGGGAAAAGCGACCGGAGGCCTCGCGTCAGCCGGCCGATGCCCGCGGCGGGAATCCGATGCTCCTTCAGGAAGACCGCGGCCCGGCGCTCCTGGTAGCCGCGGAACTCGGCATCGAGCACCCGGGGATGGAGGAGCGCGCGGAAGAACCTGGCGCGAAACGCCCGGTGGCCGGCGACCCTTTGGATCAGCTTGCCGAGGGGCGTCGGGACCATCCCGAGGAGCACGAGCGGGTGCAGGAAGAGGAGCCGGGAGCCGCCGAGGCGCGCCGCCGCCCGCTCGTCGAGGCGCCCCTCCGCGCGCCACCGGTCCGCGAGGGCGGACCGGACCGTCGTCCGGAGGTCCCGGTCGAACAGGAGCGACGTGCGATGGCGGCCGGGCGCCAGCTCTCTCCGCTTCCAGAGGCGGCTGTGGTGGATGAGCCGCTCTGCCGAGGCCTCGACCCGCGCGAGCCCGTCGGTGCCCAGGGCGGAGCGGAGGCGCTCGTGGCTCGATTCGAGATAGGCGAGGAGCCGCTTCTCGTCCAGATCGTCGAACATCGGGAAGGGCTGCCCGGTGAGCGCGAGGAACACGTACCGCGGCGCCAGCACCGCCGGAATCCCCGACTCCAGGTCCACGCAGACGAACTCGCCGCCGGCGTTCCGGAGCAGGTTCGCCGTGGAGACGATCGCCGCCGTGGCGACCTGCCATCCGCTCCCCACGAGCCCGGACCGCAGGAGGCACTTCTCCATCGCGCGCATCTGGCGGAGGAGGCCGCGCATCTCCCGCGGCGCCCCTCCCCCCTCCGGCCCCGAGTGCGGCCTGGGCGGAGCGACGGGCCTGCCCTCTATCCACTCCGTCCCGAGCACCCAGTGGCCGGCGTTGCACCGCCGGACGTAGAGCGCCTCGGCGACGCGGCAGCCTTCCTCGGCGGCGAGCAGCGCGCCGGCGACGTGCCGGCGGTAGAGGCAGGAGAGCGCCGCGTCCTCGTCGAGTCCGTACGGGAACGGCGCTCCGAAGAAGACCTTGTAGACCGCCCGCGTCAGGCCGGCGGGGACGAAGTGCTTCTCGACGACCTTCCTGCTGCCCTCCGGCGTGCGGAGATCGACCAGGACCGCATGGGCCGCGCGCCCTCTCCCGAGAACCCGGAGCCGCGTGACCTCCGCGGGGCCGGTCCGTCCGAGCCCGTAGTCGAGCGTGGTCTCCTCGACCGTAGGAGCGAGGAGCGCCGCGGAGCCGTCCTGTTCCGGCATCCCGGTATCCTAGCCGATCTTCCGCTCGCGACGTGCCATGAGGGCCGGCACCAGGCTCAGCGAGGTGAGCAGGCAGGTCACCGACCCGAGGAGGGCGACGATGCCCAGGCTCCGTAGGGCTGGGTAGTTCCCCAGCATGAGGATGCCGAACCCGCCGACGTTCATGAGCGCCGCTAAGACCACCGCCTTGCCGGTCTCGAGGAGCCCCGCGTCCACCCGCCCTCCGCTGAGGTTCATGCGGTTCACCAGGTGGATGCTGTAGTCGATTCCCACGCCGAGGATCATGGTCGCGACGAACGCGTTCACGTAATTGACCTGGATTCCGAAGACCTTCATGAGCCCGAGCATCATGACGACGCCGGTCAGGAGCTGGGACATGGCGACGCCGGTCAGGCTCAGGCTCCGGACCAGGCGATCCAGGTTGACCCGGACGCCGCGGATCCCGAAGGTCCGGCCGGAATCGGGGCGGCCGAAACCGGCCAGGGTGTAGAAGTCCAGGAGGAGAAGGACCGATACCAGGACGAGGCCGAGAACCACCGCGCGGATCGCGTCCCGCACGAAGACCCTCCGCATCTCCTGGCCCACGACGTTGGTTCCGGTCACGACGACTCCCGGATCGCCGGCCGTCAGCGCGTCCACCAGCCCCGGCGGCGCCTCCCGCTTCCACCTCCGCTCGGTGGGATACAGGTAGGTGACGATCCGGACGCCGTCGGGACCGCGGTTCACGTAGCGGTCCACGAGCCGTCCGAGGCCCCGCTGCTCCAGGTCCAGGACGGTGATCGGCCTGGACGGAGCCAGGAAGCCGCGCATCCGGTCGAGGTAGTCCGCGAACGGCTCCCGGCGGAAGCCGTTCTCCCCCAGCGCCTTCAGGAACGTCGCCTCGATCCTCCGCGCGTCGAACTCGCCGCCCGCGCCCGCCCGGAGCGCCGCGATCACCCTTTCCTGCTGCGCCGCCGGCGGCAGGTAGGAGAGGATCGACTCGGCCGACCCGATGGTCCCGTCGCGCAGGAACGGCGCGAGCCTCTCCTCGACCTTCTGCGTCAGAGCCACCGCCTCGTCCACGGTCCTCCCCTCGGCGATCGCCATCATGTACGACAGCGACGCGCCGAATCTCTCCGAGATCTCGTCGAGCGTGCGCGTGGACTCGGACCGGTTGCTGCGGAGCGCCTTGATCGAATCGTCGAATTCCAGCCGGAGCGCGAGCCAGCCCCCCGCCAGCGTGAGAGCGGCGACGGCGACGACGGTCGCGACGGGATGGCGGGCGCACGCGGGCATCATCCGCTCGAGGCCGAAGGACTGCAGGTGGAGCTTCTGGACCACGTCCGTCTTGCGCGAGCGCACGCCCTCGTTCCACGCGATCATCGCCGGCAGGAGGAACACGATCACCAGCGCGCAGAGCAGGATCCCCGTGCCGATCAGAAAGCCGAGGTCGAAGAGGCCGCCGAAGCTGCTGATGCAAAGGGCGTAGAACGTTCCGGCGGACGTGATGGCGCCGGTGAAGACGCCGAGCCCCGTCTGGCCGACCATCCGCCCCGTGGCCTCGGCCAGGGTGGCCCCCCGCTGCCGCTCCTCCACGTAGCGGGCGTACATCACGATGGTGAAGTCGGTGCCGAGCCCCATCAGGAGTGCGGTGAAGGACGAGGAAGCCGAGTTCAGCCGCCGGAACACCAGGTAGGCCACCGCGAAGGTGAGGGCCTGACCGACCATGAGCGGTACCGTGGAATAGAGGAGGGCGGCGAATCTCCGGTAGCACAGCCAGTAGAGCGCGGAGACCGTGAGCAGGGACGCGAAGAGGTTGAACCGGACGTCCTGTCGGACCAGCCCGGCCTCCTCGACGGCCATGGCGTGGTTGCCGCTGTAGCGCGCGAGAATCGCGGTCGCCTTCGCGCCCGGTCCCGCCTCCTGGAGCAGCTCGGCTCGCGTCGCCGCCTCGTCGGCGCGAACGGCCGCCAAGAGCGTTCGGTCGAAGTCCAGGTCCTGCGAGGGGCCCGTCGGCTTCACCAGCAGGATCAGGCTCTTCCCGTCGCGGGCGAGGTAGTAACCGTCGGAGAGGTCGATCCTGAGAGCCCCGCGATGGCCCAGGAGCCGGTTCAGGAAGAGCGGCATCAGCCCCAGCGGGTCGCGCAGGACGAGGTTCTCGGCGAGGGTCGCGGTGGGCGACGCCTGCGCCAGCCGGTTCTCGCGGAACTGCCGCAGGATCGCCTCGTCGGTGAGCTTCGCCGCGACGGCCTTGAGCTCCTCCGGCGGCAGGAACAGCAGGGCGTTCTCCGACAGGAGTTTCAGGAAGCCGGCGTCCGGCTGGAACCGGTACTCGACGAACTGCACGAGGTCGCGCCGCTGTTGGAGCTTCTCCGCAAGCAGGTCGGCGAAGTCCTCGAGCTCGTCCGGCCCCTCCCCCTCCCCGGCCTGCAGCAGGACCATCAAGTAGTCGATGGAGCCGAAGTCTCGAAGCGCCGATTTGAAGGTCTCGATCTTGCGATTGCCGTGGGGAAACAACTCGAGGATGTCGGATTCCAGCTCGAGGTGGGAGCCCAGCCATGACGACAGCGCGACCAGGAGCGCGGTGACGAGGAGGACCAGCCCCCAGCGGCGCCGGCTGAAAGCCTCGGCCCTCAGGAGAGCCCGTTGCTTGCGCCCGGCCAGGGGCTCTCCGCCGTCTTGTGGGCCCATGCGCCAATGGCTCCAGATCGTCGCCGGGGAGAGGTGCCGAGGTCCCGGCCGGAGAGCGCGATTATTCCGCCCCGTCCGGGACACGTCAAGCCGCGCGGCGGCCGGGGCGACGCCCGTGTGCTATGCTGAGTCCACGAATCGCTCCCCCGCTCAAGAACCCGCCGCGCTGGACGCCGCAGGACCGCGAGGAGCGTCGAGGAGACCCTGAAGACCATGGAAACCGTCAAGAAGTCCGCGAGCGAGTACATACGGATCGAGGACGAGTACGGCGCCCACAACTACCATCCGCTCGACGTCGTGGTGGAGAGGGCCGAGGGTGTTTGGGTCTGGGACGTGGAGGGGAACAAGTACCTCGACTTCCTGGCGGCCTACTCCGCCGTGAACCAGGGACATTGCCATCCGCGCATCCGCCGTGCGATGACCGAGCAGGCCGCCAAGGTGACGCTCACGTCACGGGCGTTTCGGAACGACCAGCTCGGTCCGCTCTACCGGCAAATCGCCGAGCTGACCGGCTACCGCCGCGTGCTCCCGATGAACTCCGGTGCGGAGGCGGTCGAGACCGCGGTGAAGGCGGCGCGGAAATGGGGGTACAAGGTCAAGGGGGTACCGGAGGGGAAAGCCGAGATCCTCGTCTTCTCCGGGAACTTCCACGGTCGCACCACCACCATCGTGAGCTTCTCCGACGACCCGCAGTACCGAGACGGCTTCGGGCCGTTCACCCCCGGATTCTCGATCCTGCCGTACGGGGACCTCGAGGCCGTGCGCCGCGCCATGAACCCGAACGTCGTGGCGGTGATGGTCGAGCCGATCCAGGGCGAGAGCGGGATCATCGTGCCGCCTTTCGGCTTCCTCCGGGGGATCGAGGAGGCGTGCCGGAAGCACCGGGCCCTCCTCGTGGTGGACGAGATCCAGTCGGGGCTCGGACGCACCGGGAAGCTGTTCGCGTACCAGCACGAGGGGGTTCGCCCCGACATCGTGATCGTCGGGAAGGCCCTCGGCGGCGGGTTCTACCCGGTCTCGGCCATCCTCGCCGACGACGAGGTCATGGGCGTGTTCCACCCCGGCGACCACGGGTCGACCTTCGGGGGAAACCCGCTGGCCGCCGCGGTGGCTCGCGAATCGCTCCGAGTCCTGGTCGAGGAGAAGCTGGTGGAGAACTCCGAGCGCCTCGGCGCCTACTTCCTCGAGCGGCTCAGGGGGATGAAGAGCGCGCACGTCAAGGAGATCCGCGGCAAGGGGTTGTGGATCGGCGTCGAGCTGTCCCCTGAGGCGGGCGGCGCGCGCCGATATTGCGAGGCCCTGATGGGGAAGGGTCTACTCTGCAAGGAGACCCACGTGAACACCCTTCGTTTCGCGCCGCCCCTCGTGATCACCCGTGAGGAGCTCGATTGGGCCATGGAGCGCATCGAGGAGACGTTCCGCGATCTCGCGTGATCCTCGCTCGACGAAGCACCGGAGGAGGCTTTTTGGCGCAGAAGTATCGGCAGCACGGGTACAAGGAAACGGACTGGCAGGACCGTGGCCAGCGCAGACCTCCACCGCAGAAGCCCCTCACCCCCGAGGAGAAGGCGCAGCAGCGCTCGCTCAAGCACGCGCTGAGCCGCGAAGCCAACGAGGTGGTGCGCTGCCCGGATTGCGGCCGCAACATCCCGGCAATCGGGGCGATCGGCCCGGAGTCCACCTGCCCGCACTGCAACGCGCCGCTCCACTCCTGCCGCGCGTGCCGGCACTTCGACACCGCCGCCCGCTGGGAGTGCCGCGCGGAGGTGCCCGAGCGGGTCCCCGAGAAGGGGAAGGCGAACGCGTGCGCGCTGTACGACGCGCGCCTCGTGCTGGACGCCACGGGCCGCAGGACCGGGACCCCGCAGTCCGGCGACCCGAAGTCGGCGTTCGACAACCTGTTCAAGAGATAGCGGGTCGGGCCCGGTCGGGCACACCTCTCCGATCACCTTCACCAGCACGCGCTTCGGCCGGCGCTGGGCCGGGTTGTCTCCCCAGGGGGCGAAACCTATATTCGACCCCGCCCGCGGTCCGACGCCGGGGGCCGGGGCATGCAATCGCCCCGGGGGGAGCGCGACGTGGCCATGCTACACGGGGAGAAGGGTGAAGGACGCATCGGGCTGCTCATTTCGCTGGCGCTCCTCGCGATGGGGATCTTCGTGGGCGTCAAGATCATCCCGGTCCGGATCAACGCCTACGAGTTCGGCGACTTCATCGAGCAGGAGTGCCGATTCGCGGCGGTCCGGAACCAGGACTCCGAGGTGGCGAAGCGGATCCTCGCCAAGGCCACCGAGCTGGAGATCCCGCTCAAGAAGACGGACCTCAAGGTCGAGCGGACTGCCAACGAGATGATCATCACGGCCGAGTACGTGCAGCCGATCGACCTCAAGGTCACCGTCTACACCTACCGCTTCTACCAGAGGGAGAAGGCCCCGCTCTTCTGAGCGCGCGGGATCCTAGAAGGCTCGCGGCACCACCTGCCCGTCGTCGGCGACGACGCGGCCGGCGGCGATGACCGTGCGGACGCGCGGGACGCCGAACCGGTAGACCAGGTGGTGGCGGCTCGGAACCGCGTGGACCACGATGTCCGCGCGTTTCCCCGGCTCGAGGCTCCCGATCCGGTCCGCCCGGCCGAGGGAGTGCGCGGCGTTCAGGGTGGTCGCGGTGATCGTCTCGTCCACGCCGAGGCGGGCCGTGAGACAGGCGAACCACATGACGGCGCTCATCGACTCCGTCGGGCAGCTGCCGGGATTGAAGTCGGTCGCGGCCACGACGGGTACCCCGCCGTCCGCGAGCCTTCGCCCCGGCGGCCGGCGGTCCTGCATCAGGAAGAACGTGGCCGCGGGGAGCAGCACGCCGCAGGTCCCGCTCCGCGCCAGCGCCTCGATTCCCGCGTCCGACACGTACTCGAGGTGGTCCGCGGAGGCGGCGCCGAGCTCCGCAGCCAGCTCCGCGGCCCCATTCGCGGCCAGCTGATCCGCGTGGACCCGGACGCCGAGGCCGCGCTCCCGCGCGGCGAGTAGCACCCGCCGAGCCTCGTCGATCGAGAACGCGTGCGCGTCGACGAACGCGTCGGCGTATTCCGCCAAGCCCTGCCGCGCGACCTCCGGGATCATCTCCTCGACGAGCTGGCGCAGGTACCCCTCGCGATCTCCCTGGTGCTCCGGGGGGAGCGTGTGAGCGCCGAGGAACGTGGGAACGACCTCCACGGGATGGCCGTCCGCCGCGGCGCGCAGGGCCAGGAGCTGCTTGACCTCCGCCTCGGGCGACAGACCGTACCCGCTCTTCGCCTCGACCGTGGTGGTTCCGAGGGCGAGCATCGCGTCGAGACGCGCCTGCACCAGGTGGACGAGCGTCGTGAGGCCTGCGGCACGGGTCGCGGCGACGGTCGAGAGGATTCCCCCACCCCGGGCGGCGATCTCGGAATAGGTCGCGCCGCGAAGCCGCTCGTCGAATTCCGATTCGCGCCACCCCGCGAACGGGAGGTGCGTGTGGGCGTCGACGAACCCGGGAAGCACGGTGCCCCCGCGGGCGTCCACGACCCGGCCGCCCGGCTCCATCTCCACCGCCTGGCGGAAATCGCGCTCGGTGCCCACGAAGACGATCACCCCGGCGCGGCACGCCACCGCGGCGTCCCGGAGGGTGCGAATCCTGCCGAGATCCGCGCCGGTGCGGGCGGTGCGGCCCTCGGGGGTGGCCAGCTCGGAGATGCCGACGACGGCCAGGTCGGCGCGGATCATCCCGCTTCGGTGGAGGTGTTGCGACGGCGGAGGAACCGGACGTTGTCCAGCTCCGCTCGCTCTTGCTTGCGGAGGTCGAGGAGCGCCAGGTGCTCCTCGATGGCGCTCCGCAACCGGTTCTCGAAGGCATCGCGCTCGAGCTTGACGCGCCCGATCTCGGCCTCGATGCGGGAGAGCTGGTCCTGGGCCTGCTCGAGGAGTCGCTCGGCCTTGATCCGCGCCTCCTTGATCAGCAGCTCGGACTCCCTGTGCGTCTTCGCGGCCAGCTCCTCGGACATCTTCTGGGCGGTGACCAGGGTCTCCTGGAGCATGCGCTCACGCTCCCTGAAGTCGTCGATCCGTCCGCGGAGCGTCCCGCTCTCCTCGCGGAGCTGGGCGTTGTCCAGGTTGAGGCGCTCGATCTCCTCCGACACGGCGGTGAGGAAGAGGCGGACCTCGTCCCGGTCGAACCCCCTCATGCTCCTCTTGAAATCCTGTTTCTCGACGTCCATCGCGGTCAGGCGGCTCGACATGCTCGGACCTCCGGAAATCTCGGATCGCGGGGAAACATAATCCGTGCCGTCGGCCATTGCAAGAATGAAGCGAAGCTCGTCGACGGCCGCGCTCGCCGCCCGCGGATCGCGCTCGGTCGCGGCTTGCTCCTGGGCCCCGGTCCATGTTACATAGCGTCGATGTCGCGATCGTTCGCCGCGCGGTTTTGGCCCGCGGGCCTGCTGGTCGTCCTCACCTGTGCCGTGTACTCCGCCACCCTGTCCGCCGGATTCGTATGGGACGACGACACGAATGTCACCGCCAACCCGACGGTGCTCTCTGCGGACGGACTCGCCCGGATCTGGCTCGATCCGCTCGCGAACCAGCAGTACTACCCGCTGACGCACACCAGCTTCTGGATCCAGTACCGGCTCTTCGGAGCCCGGCCCGGGCCCTACCACGCCCTGAACGTCCTCCTCCAGGCGGCATCCGCGGTGTTGCTCTGGCGGGTGCTCCGGGGGCTCGCGATGCCGGGGGCCTGGCTCGCCGCCGGGATCTTCGCGGTCCATCCCCTGCAGGTCGAGTCGGTGGCCTGGGTGACGGAGCGCAAGAACACCCTCGCCGGGATCTTCCTGATGGTCTCCGCCCTCTACTTCCTGCGCGACGCCGGGCTGCTCGGCGCGAGTGACGCCTCGGCGGCTCCGCCGCGACGGGAGCCCCCGCGCCGCCACTTCGGTCTCGCCGCGCTGGCGTTCTTCCTGCTCGCCCTCGCCAGCAAGACGGCGGTCGCGACGGCGCCGGCGGCGCTTCTCGCCGTCGTGTGGTGGAAGCGTGGCCGCATCGGCCGGGACGTCGCGATGCGGGTGGCGCCGCTCGTGGCCTTGGCGATCGCCGCAGGGGTTGCGACGGCGTGGATCGAGAAGCACCACGTCGGCGCGACCGGCGGCGCCTGGTCGCTGGGCCTCCACGACAAGGTGCTGCTGGCGGGGCGGGTCCTCTGGTTCTACGCGGGGAAGTTCGCGTGGCCGTCGGGCCAGGCGTTCATCTATCCCCGGTGGACGCTCGGCGGAGGCGGCCCGCTCGTCTGGCTGAGTCCGGTGACCGCCGCGCTCGTGCCGGTCGCGCTCGGCTCCGCGCGCCGCTGGATCGGAAGGGGCCCCGCGGCGGCGGCGCTGGCGTACGGCCTCCTGATCGCCCCCGCCAGCGGCTTCTTCGATCTCTTCTTCTTCCGGTACTCGTTCGTCCAGGACCACTTCCAGTACTTCGGCTGCATCGCGCTGGCGGCTCTGCTGGGGGCGGCTCTCGCTTCGCTCGTGCGCCAGAGGATCGCGTTCGCCTCGGTTTCCGTGGCCATCGTCCTCGTCCTGGGCACCCTGAGCTGGCAGCGCTCGCACGTCTTCAAGGATTCCGAGACGCTGTGGCTCGACACGCTGGCGCGGAACTCCGGCGCGTGGATGGCTCGCGCCAACCTCGCGAAGCTCTTGACCGCCCGCGGCGATGCCGATGCCGCTGCGGTCCAGCTTCGAGAGGCGGTGCGGAGCCACCCGCAGGAAGCCGAGGTCTACAACCTGC
>JAIQFR010000105.1 GCA_020073205.1 Terriglobia bacterium | reverse complement strand
GCTGCGACTCGCGATCCTGGTCTTCGTCGTGGCCCTCGCCGCGCACCTGCCCGCGCTCTTCGAGTACCGCCACGATCCGTTCGTTCACTGGCCGCTCTCCGACGCGCAGTCGTACGACGAGTGGGCCCAGAGGATCGCGTCCCGCGGCCTCGCCGCCGAGCCGGTGTTCCATCAAGCTCCCCTGTTCCCCGTGCTCCTCGCGCTCGCCTACGGGTTCTCGGCGGCCTTCAGCGCGACCCGGGCCGCGCTGCTCCTCCAGGCGCTCCTCACCTCGGCGGCCGTAGCACTCCTCGTGCCGGTGGGAAAGGCGTACCTCCGCTCCGCCGCCGCCGGAGCCGTGGGCGCCGTTCTCGTCGTCCTCCATGGCCCCTTCGTCTTCTACGGGTTGAAGCTGCTTCCGGTTCCGGTGGCTCTCGCCACCTCCGCCGCCGCCCTGGCCGTTCTCGGCGCCGCGCGCGAACGGCGATCGCTCGTCCTGGACCTGCTGGCCGGCCTGGCGCTCGGCATCTCCGCGCTGGCGAGGGCGGAAGGACTCCTGCTCGCGCCCGTCGGGGCCGCCGCCCTCGCCACGGCGCGAGGCCACCGGTCGTGGCACACGCGGGCCGCGTCGGTCGTCGTCTTCGCGGCGGGGATCGCGATGGGCGTGGCGCCGGCGACGATCCACAACCTTCGCCACGGCGACTTCGTGCTCGTCGCTTCCTCGGGAGGCGAGAACCTTTTCATCGGGAATCAGCGGGGCGCTCGCGGCGACTACACCCCGCTTCACCCCCGAGCGGGCGACATCTTCTCGGAGCGGTTGCTCGGGAAGGCGATCGCGGAGAAGGACGCCGGACGACCGATCTCGCCGTCTGCCGTGTCCGCCTACTGGCGAACTCGGGCCCTCCGCGAGGTCCTGGCGGACCCGGTGGGATGGTTGGTGCTCGAGGGCCGGAAGCTGCGCCGCGTGCTCGCGCCGGGCGACCCGTCGGACGCCTACTCGTTCCCGCTGGAGCGAGACCTGTTCCTGCCCTGGCTCCACGCCCTCGCGCTCCCGGCCTGGCCGCTCCTGGCGCTCGGGCTCGCGGGCGTCTCGATCGCCCTGCGCCGCGGGTTCGCGTCCTCCTGGCCGCTCGCGGGCGCCGCCGCGGCGCAGCTGGCGACGCTCTTGCTGTTTTTCGTGAATACGCGCCTTCGCCTGCCGCTGTTCTTCCTGCTGGCGCCGTTCGGCGGCCTCGCTCTGATCGAGGCGGCCGCGAGCTGGCGCCGGGAGGCCAGGCGCCTCTCGGTCGCCGTCGCAGCGGTCGTGCTGGCCGCGCTGGCCATCGCCGGGGCGGCCCTCACACGGGCGGTTCCGAGGGACCACCTGCGGCTGGCCTCCGCGCTCTCCTCGCAGGGCCGCCTGGACGAGGGGCTCGCCGCCATGACGCCGCTCATGGCCATGAGGCCGCCCTACGCGCTCGCGATTGACCAGGCGGGCTGGATCCTTCAGAAGAAGGGGGAGTTCAGTGCGGCGCGGGACCGGTACCGCGAGGCCCTCGCCGCCGGGCTGCCCGAGGGTCGCGCGGCCGAGACCCGCACCCGCCTCGCCCAGGTGCTGGAGAAGCTCGGCGCGCCGGTGGAGGCCTCCGCCGAGCACGACCGCGCCGTGGGCTCCCCGGAGGCGACGGCCGGCACCTGGTACGAACGCGGGATGTTCCGGCTCCGGCGCGGAGACCGGGCGGGAGCTGTGGCGGATCTCCGAGCGGCGGCAAAGCTCGACCCCTCTTGGGATCGGCCGCGCGACGCGCTCGCCCGGCTCGGGAACTGACGCATCACGGCCGAGCGCGATCGAAAGGCGGTTCAGCGGTCGGCGCGCAAAACGGTCAGCGAGCGCCAACGGTTGATCGCCGCGGCGAGGTCGAAGCGCCGCGGGCGGGCCAGATCGTAAGCGGCCGGCGGGTCCAGCGCGTCGAGCCCGGCCTCGTCCAGCCACGCCTCGATCTCCCGGACGAGCGCCCCCATCTCCTTACCGACTTCCATCCGGCCTGCGGCTTCGCGGAGCAGGAGCGCGAGCGCCTTGACCTGTCCGGTCTCCTCGATCGGCTCGACCGCCGAGAGGTCCAGCGTCTCCTCGCCGATCCTCACGCCTCGCGGCCCGCGCAGCCCCACGCGGAGCGGCACCCCTTCGACTCGCCGGACGATCGGCTGCCTCGCGGCGGGAGGGCGCAGCGCGGGGACCGGCTCGGCGACGCGCATCGACCGGGTCGCGGCGGCCACCTCGCGCGCGCGGACCGTCGCGTCCTCCGCACGGTAATCGCGCATCAGGATCACCGTGTCGGCGGCTTCCAGGTAGTCTCCGGAGCCGCCCGTCACCAGGATCGTCGACACCCCCAAGCGCCGGTGGAGCTCTCCGACGCGATCCAGGAACGGCACGATCGGCTCCGAGGGCCGCGGGACGAGGCGCTGCATCCTCCCGTCGCGAATCATGAAATTGGTGGCCGACGTGTCCTCGTCCAGGAGCAGGAGCCGCGCGCCGACCTCCGTGGCCTCCACGATCGCCGCCGCCAGGGACGTGCTGCCGCTGGCACGCTCCGTCGAGAAATCCGCGGCCTGCTCTCCCGAGGGAAGATCCGTGAAGAACCCTGAGACGTCCACGCGCCGCACCGCGCGCCCGCCGTCCGACCGGACCGACACGGCCTCCTCGAGCGCGGCCACGCGCTCGCGGCCGTCGCCGGGGCGATGGGGGTTGACGCCGGTCGCGATCGCGTCGAGCAGCGTGCTCTTCCCGTGGAAGCCACCGCCCACGATCAGCGTGACCCCGGCGGGAATCCCCATGCCCCGCACCGGTCCCGCGTGCGGTAGATGCATCGTCACCGCCAGCGACTCCGGGGACTCGAACGCCACCTCTCGCCCGTCGCGGCGAGGCCCCGCATCGTCCCCACCGGCTCGAGCGAGGAGGCTCCCGTCGGCTACGAACGCGACGAGGCCGCGGGACGCCAGCCCCGCCTTGAGAGCCTCGTGGTCCTCGGCGGCATCGGCGAAGCGAGCGGCGTCCTCCTCCCGCCTCGAGGGAAAGAGCAGGGCCGCGGTGGCGAGCCGCGGGAGGTCGGAGAGCATCAGCTCCTCCGCCTGCTCCCCCAGCACCCTGCGCCCCGCCGCGGGGAGATCCACGAGGAGCCGCAGTTCGATCCCGGTTCCTGTGATCCTGCACGTGCCGCGCTCGAGCATCGCAGCTCCGGGCGGCTCGACGAAGACCCCGCCGCTCCCCGGCGGAGCGTTTCCTCCCCTTCGGCCCTGGCTCGCCAGCGCCTCCGCCGTGGAGCGAGCGAGATAGTCCTCGACGCCGATCGTCCGCGCACGGCTCGAAACGAGGCGAGGCGACAGGTGCGCCTTGCCTCGATCGCAGATCAGGCGCACGCGAGCCGGGCCTGCGTAGGGATCCGGTGGGACGCGGTCCACGACGATCACGAACTCCCCCGCTTCATGGCGGCCGACGATCCGCCGGTAGGCCCCGTACGAGGCACCGTCGATCGACCGCAGGAGCCCGCGCAGCCCGGACGCCGGGGCGACGGCCGGCATCGGGGGACGATCGCGGTGCGGCGCGGGGAGCGCACGCCCGCGGGCGCCGGGGACGCGCGGTGGTGGGAAGGTTCGCTTCATCGGCTCATTATAGGGTGCCCCCGACGGCCGCGGCTCAGCGTAGGGGCGCCGCGGCTGCGGCCGCCAGTACGCCGGCGGCCGCGAGGTACCCCGCGGCGGTCCAGACGCGCCCGCGGGCCATCTTCATGTCGAGCCGGTGGGCCTCGGCCCAGTCGGCGAGGTCGGACCGACCCGATCGGGCCAGGAGGACCGCGACCAGCTGCTCGCCACCCGCGATCAGCGAAGGGACCCTGTAGCGCTGCGCGCGTCGGTCGAACAGGACGAGCGCGGGGGGCCACCGGCCGTAGTGGCGGAACGGCGGATCCCAATCGACCCGGAGAATGTCCTCCCACGCGAGGGCCGCCGTCCGGCCCCCGAGCTCGAGGAGAAGGTCCTTGCTCCGCACCCGCACCCTGAGCCTCAGCTCTCGAAGGCTCAGTGCGATCCGAACGCCGAGGACCGCCGCGCTCGCGACCAGGAGCGTCTTCATGACCGCCGAGTTGGGTACCCGGCCGGCGGCGTCGATGCGCGCGGCGAGGATCAGGGCCGCGACGACCATCGCGGAGGCCAGGGCGAAGGGAAGCCATCGCGCGGACCTTGAGGAACGGAACGTCGTCTCGGGAGCGGGCTCGCCCTGCGCGCTCGTCATTCGACCCCCGCTTCCCGGGGCGGGGGGATCGGAACCGGGACGAACCCCGCGGCGTCCGCCGACACCAGGTGGAACCGGATCCCGTCGCGCTCCCCCGTGACGCCCAACGCGACGTCGGCCCCGTGCAGGTGGCCGTACACGCAGTCCCGTACCGCCGCGTCCCGCAGGATCCCGACGACCTCGGTGGCCGGCCGCCCCTCGATCCACGGCGGGAAGTGCAGCATCGCGACCCTCGGCAAGTTGCGGCCGAAGCGCCGGTCCGCGTCGGCGACCGAGAGCCTCAACCTCTCGATCTCGCGGCGGAAGATCGCGGCGTCGTGCTCGGTCGCCTCGGGATCGTTCGGCGACGTCCAGCCACGCGCCCCGACCACGATCCGCGCCGAAGCGACGTGCGCGTCGTTCTGGAGGATCACGCACCCCGCCGGAAGCGCCGCGCGGACCCTCGTCGCGCCTGTCCACCACGAGTCGTGATTTCCCCTGAGGAGGATCTTCCCGCCGGGCCGCGCGCCGATCCACGCCAGGTCGGGTCCCGCCTCGACGAGATCGCCCGCCCAGGACAGGTCGCCGGGAAGCAGCACGGTGTCCTCCGCGGCGACGAGCCCGTCCCACGCGTCGGCCATGCGCGAGGCGTGGCCGCGCCAGGCCTCCCCGAACACGTCCATCGGCTTCGCTCCCGTCAGCGAGAGGTGGAGGTCCGCGAGGGCGAAGAGGCGCGGCAAGCCTTCACCGGATCAGCCGGCGGCGCATCAGGACCAGCGCCGCCACGAACAGCACGGCGGAGACCCCGCCGAGGTAGCCGAGGCTCGCCCCAAGGTGCGGCGCCGGGCGGTTCAGCGCCGCGGCGCGGATCAGCGACGCGACATGCGTCAGGGGGAGCGCCCAGACCGCGCGCGACGCCCAGGCCGGAAGCATCTCCACGGGGAAGAACGTGCCGGAGAACAAGAACATCGGGAACACGAACAGGAAGATCGGCAGATTGAATGTGTCGATCGTCGGGCAGAGCGCCGTGAAGCACATTCCGAGGCAGGCGAACAGGAATCCCCCGAGGGCCGCGAGCGCGAGGACCCACCACGACGAAGGCCAGGAGAGCACCCCGAACAGGGAGATCACGCCCAGCATCACGCCGGCCGCCACCAGCGACTTCGTCGCTCCCCACAGGATCTCGCCGACCAGGACGTCCTCGAGCGACAGCGGGGTCGCCAGGATCGCGTCGAAGGTCTTCTGGTAGTACATCCTCACGAACGAGCCGTACAGCGTCTCGTAGAAAGACCAGTTCATCACCGCGACCGCCACCAGGCCGGGGGCGATGAAGGTGAGGTAGCCGACGCGCGCCCCCTGATCGCTCACGTCCCCCACCAGCTTGCCGAGGCCGGTGCCGAACGCGAGCAGGTAGAGCACCGGCTCGAGCAGCGGCGGCAGGAGGTTCGTCCACCACGTCGTCCGGTAGACCAGGAAGTCACGGCGCCAGACGTGGGCCGCGCGCCAGGAGATCTCGCGGAGATGGCCGAGATCGCGCAGCATCGGATCAGTCCCTCAGGTCCCGGCCCGTGAGGCGCAGGAAGACGTCCTCGAGACTGCCCTGCCGGAGCATCACCTGCTCGAGGGCAAAGCGCTCGGCGAGATCCCGCAGGAGCGCCGCCCCGCCGCCCTCGGGCGGGTGCACCAGCAGCCGGTCCCCGGCCACCTCGTGGCGGAGGCTCGATCCCTCGAGGTACGCCGCCGCCTCCGGTGGGAATCCCGTCAGCTCCACGACCTCGCCCGGAGCGTGGCGCGCCACGAGGTCCGCGGGCGGGCCCACCGCCAAGATCCTTCCGTGGTCCATGATGACCACCCGGTTCGATAGGCGGGCCGCCTCCTCCATGTCGTGCGTCGTCAGGAGGATCGTCGTTCCCTCCCGCCGCAGCGCGCGGATGCGCTCCCAGATCGCCTGACGGGCCTGCGGGTCCAGTCCGGTCGTGGGCTCGTCGAGGAGGAGGAGCCGGGGCGCGTGGATCAGCGCGCGCGCGATCACCAGGCGGCGCTTCATGCCCGTGGAGAGCTCGCGGATCCGCGCCGACCGCCGATCTTCGAGCTCGAGGAACCCCAGCAGCTCCGCGGCCCGTCGCCGGGACTCCCGTCCCCCGAGGCCGAAGTACCGGCCGTAGACCAGCAGGTTCCGGAACACGGTGAAGTCCGGGTCGAGGTTGTCCTCCTGGGAGACCACCCCGATCTGGCGCTTGATCGCGCGAAGGTGGCGGCGAAGCGCCAGCCCCAGGATCTCGATCTCGCCGGAGGTGAACGGGGTGTGGCCGTAGAGCATCCGAACCGTCGTGGACTTCCCCGCGCCGTTCGGGCCGAGCAGGCCCAGACACTCGCCCGGGGCGACGTCGAGGTCGATCCCGTCCACGGCCAGGAGTGGGCCGTAGCGCTTGACGAGGGCTTTCACTCGAACGACGGGCTCGGCGGCCTCGCTTGGCTCCACGGCGCGGGTCCTCGGCGGCTCGGACGGCGATCGGCGTCGGATTGTAGGTGCTCTCTCGCCCCGTGGCAACGCCTCGCGCGCCTCGACAGGACTCGCCGCATCCCTCTATGATGAATGGGCCCGGAGGCGCCTCGTGAAGCGTTTCGCCGTCGTCCTCGTGCTCGTCCTCGTCGTCGTCGCGATCCTCGTGGCGCCTTGTGCGCGGGCGGAGGAGCGCGGCGGGATGGCCAGCGAGAAGTACCTCGCCGAGCTGTATCTCTACCACGTCGACGAGGTGGTGATCGTTTACCCGGCGGGTCCCGGCGAGGACGTCCAGGCCAACCGTCGGTCGGCGGAGTCGCGAGCCGCTTATCTCGAGAGGAGCCACAAGGTCAAGGCCGCCGCCGTCGCCGACGACGCCGTGGGGCCCGAGGAGCGGCACAAGCACCTCGTGGTGCTCGGGTGGCGGAACCGCCTGCTGGGCACCGCGGACGCGCCCGCAGCGTTCACGCACTCCCGGAGCGGCCTCGACTTCCTCGCCATCCACGAATCCGACCCGGATGTCGACCTGATGTTCTTCACCAGCTCCCCGTTCGACCGGGAGAAGATGATCGTCTTCTGGTCCCGCATCGACCCTGAGCGCGACCGCGTCATGAAGCTGCCCGCGGTGGGCTCGGACTGGGCGATGTTCCGGGACTTCGAGATCCTCCGCCAGGGGATGTTCGTGCGCCCGCACACATGGCCGCCCGAGCGAAACGCGGACGCGGAGAAGGACCACGGCCCGGAGATCCGGCACGACGCGAACGCCGACACCACGCGGTCGTTCGGTCATTACGACATCCAGTACGATTCCGGCCGGGTGGGCGAAGCGGAGTTCGAGGCGATCGCGACGACGCGCGAGTCGGCGCTCGCCCGTGCAGCCGCCCACGTCGGGCCGGTTCCCGAAGGCTACCGGATCCTCCTCCACGTTTACGAGGACGAGGCGGAGAAGGAGAGGCGGACGGGGCTGAAGGACCCTGCGCACTCGATCCCCACCGCGCGCGAGCTGTCGATGGTGCGAAAGGCGGCGCGGTCCCCCTCCCCCCACGAGGAGATCCACCTTCTGGCCGGTGCGGTCTTCGGCCCCTGCGCCCTGACGACGATGTACGAAGGCCTGGCGATCGGCGAGGAGAAGGCGTTCCGCGGCACCGACCTCGACCTCCTCGCGGCGGGGATGCTCGACAACGGTGTCTTCCCCACCGTGGACGACGTGCTGAACGAGGAAACCGCCCGCTCCATGTTGGAATCCGTGCGCTTCCCGACCGCGGCCCTGCTCGTCAACTGGCTCCGTGAGACCGCGGGGGCCGACGGCTTCAGAAAGGCCTACATCTCACCGACGGGGAGCGCGGCCGCACTCGGCCTCGCTCTCGGCAAGCCCAAGGAGACGCTCGAGCGAGGCTTCCGCAAGTGGGTCGAGGAGCGCGTCCGCGGTCGGAGCGACGACGTGGCGTTCATGAAGGTGCAGTCCGAGGGGGAGGAACGGCTCAAGGCGGGGGACTACGCCGGGGTCGCCGTCGCGATGAAGCGGGCGCTTACGCTCCGCCCGGACGATCCCCAGACCCTCTTCAACCTCGCGGCGGCGGAGATGCGGATCAAGAAATACGCCGCCGCCGAGGAGCACCTGAAGCGCGTCCTCGCGCTGCCGCTCGGCCCTAGGGACTCGCGCTTCGTGATCTTCGGCCACTACCAGCTCGGGCGCCTCTACGACGTCCAGTCGCGTCGCGACGAGGCGATCGCCGAGTACCGAAAGGTTCTCGAGCTGCCCGACCAGAAGGACGCGCACCGGCTGGCGAACGAGGCCATTGCGACCCCCGCGACGCCGGAGAGCCTGCAGTAGCCACGGCCGTCAGGCGATTGCCGCCGCCTCGCGGATCGGGAGCACCAGTGTGAACGCGGCGCCGCCTCCCGTTGCAGGCGCGTAGGTCACGCATCCACCGTGCGCCTCGGCGATGATCCGGACCAGGGGCAGTCCGAGCCCGGTCCCGCCCGGCTTCGTCGTGAATCGGGCCTCGAAGAGGGTCGGCACCAGATCGGGGGAAACCCCGGGGCCGGTGTCCGCCACGGTGAGGACGGCCTGTCCCTCCTCGCGCCGTGCCGACAGCCGGACCCGGCCACCTCTCGGGGTCGCCTGGATGGCGTTCAGCGCGAGGTTGAGGATCGCCTGCTGCAGCCGGTCGGGCACGCCGTGCACGGGCGGCAGGCGATGATCCTCCTCGAGCGAGAGATCGACCTGCGCCTTGAGCGCGGTGAACCGCAGGAGCTGGATGACCCGGCGGCAGAGACCTCCGAGATCGACGGCCCCGGCCACGGGGCTCGACCGGAGGAGGCCGAGGTAGTTGTTGAGCAGGTCGGTCAGACGCCGGGTCTCGTCCTGGATGGTGCCGACGGACTCGCGCATCGTCCGCACCCGGGCCTCGTCGGGCCCGGAGACCAAGTGTTCCTTGAGCGCCGCCGCGTTGAGCCCGATCGAGTTCAAGGGGTTGCGGATCTCGTGGGCGAGGGCGCCGGCCAGGTTGGCGAGGGTGGCGAAGCGACCGGCCTCGAGGAGGTGCGCTTCGACCTTTCGCAGCATGGTGAGATCGCGGATCAACGCCAGCGTTCCTCCCCCGCCGCCGTTCCCGCCGAGAGGCACGAACGTGACCTGGATTCGGGTCGAGCCACCCCCGTCGCTCGGGAGATCGATCTCGAGCGGCGACGTCCGGCTCGCGGTCCCCCCGGCCCCGATCTCGGCCATGCGCCGCCCGAGCGCCTCCCGGACCGCATCGGAGCGTCCGAGGGCGCCCGGCAGGAGCACTCGCGCAGCCGCCGCGTTCCAGGCCATGGGAGTGCCGTCCGGCCCGAGGGCCACCATCCCCTCTTCGAGCGCCTGCGTCAGCGTCTCGAGCAGCACCTCCCGCTCGCGCCCGCGGGCGTCGAGCCGGTCCAGCTGCCCTCCCATCTCGCTGATCGCACGGGCCGTCGATGCCAGACCTCCCTCGAGGCCGAGAGTCTTCGGGTCCAACCCGCCGCGGAACCCGCGGGCGCGGTACTCTTCGACGGCCCGCACGAGCCGGCGCACCGGGAACGCGGTCCAAGCCGCCACCAAGACGCTCGCCATCACCGTCGAGACCAGGAACGGGAGGAGCGCGCGGGCGACCGCCTCCCAGGACACCGGGACGACCTTCACCTGGGCGCCGTAGCTGTCGAGATGCGTTTTCGCGCTGTGATACCTGACGAGCACCGCGCCCAGCCGGCGCCGGCCGGCGACACCTTCTTCTCCGCTACGCGACTCGAAGATCGGCCAGACGACCTCCGAGAGGTCGCCCTCGCGGGACGCCAGCGGCCGCCGGGTCTCGGCATCCGACGAGAGCAGCGCGCGGTACTCCGGGTCCTTGTAAGCCAGATCCAGCAGGTTCTTGTCGGAGGCGAACTGGATCCTGAGGTCGCTGTCGACCACCACGAGGCTCGCGATGGCGGGCACCGCCATGAGGAGGCTGCCGAGCCCCTCCGAGATTCGCGCGCGCGCGGCCTCGCGGCGCTCCGGGACGACGTCCCCGAGGCGCTTCAGGTACGCCGCGGCGACCTCGTTCACCAGCGGCTGCAGCGAGAGCTGCACCGGGAGCCCCGCGATCTCGCGACGCCATTCGTCGGCATACCGCTCGAACGCCTGACGGACGAGCACCACCGCCGTCGCCGCCGCACCGACGGTGAACAGCAGTTGCACAACGAAGATGCGGAGCGGCAGCAGCCTTCTCACAGTCGGTACTTCTTCACCTTGTTGTGCATGGTCTTGAGGGAGATCCTCAGGATCCGCGCGGCCTGGGTCTTGTTCCCGCCGGTGTGCGCCAGCGTCGAGCGGATCATCTCGCGCTCGGCGTCGTCCATGGACGTACCGATCCTCAGGGAGAGCCTCTCCCCGTCGGAGTCGCCGGACGAAGCCGGTTCGAACCCCGCGGCGGCGCCCGGGGAACCGCGGGAGGTCAGCACCTCCGGGGGCAGGTGCTCCGGCAGGATCGTCCCCCCGCCCGACAGCAGGGTGGCCCGCTCGACGGCGTTCTTCAGCTCGCGAACGTTGCCCGGCCAAGAGTGCGCGAGGAGCGCCTCCATCGCGCTCTGGTGGATGACCGGCACCGTCGACGCGGTCCGCGTGGCGTACTGCTCCGCGAAATGGCGGCACAACGAGCGGATGTCCTCGGGATGTTCCCTCAGCGCGGGAAGTGCGATGGTGAACACGTTGAGCCGGTAATACAGGTCCTCCCGGAGCTTGCCGTCGGCCATCGCCTTCATCGGATCCCGGTTGGTGGCGGCGATCACGCGGACGTCGGCCTCGATCACGTCCCGGCCCCCGACGCGCCTGAACCGCTGCTCCTGCAGCACTCTGAGGAGCTTGGCCTGCAGGTTCTCGTCCATCTCCGCGATCTCGTCCAGGAACAGGGTCCCGCGGTGAGCCATCTCGAAACAGCCGATCTTCCGCTGGACCGCTCCGGTGAACGCTCCCCGCTCGTGGCCGAAGATCTCGCTCTCGAGGAGCGTGGCGGGAATCGCCGCGCAGTTGAGCGCCACGAACTCGAACTTGCGCCGTCCGGAGAGATCGTGGAGGGTCTGCGCGACCAGCTCCTTCCCCGTCCCGCTCTCGCCGACGATCAGCACCGACAGCGTGGAGGGCGCCACCTGCTCGATCTGCCGGAAAACCGCGCGCATCTTCTCCGACTCGCCGCGCAGCCGCTCGAACGCCCCACGCTCGCGGAGCTCGGCCTTGAGCCGGCGCTTCTCGGCCTCGAGCTCGCGGGCACGCCCCAAGCGCGTCAGGAGGATCTTCAGCTTCGCCGCCTCGACGGGTTTTTCGAGGAAGTCCTGCGCGCCGAGCTTCATCGCCTCGACGGCCTGCTCGATCGTCCCCTGTGCCGAGAAGAGGACTACCGGGATGTCGTTGTCTTTCTGGAGCCGGCGAATGAACTCGAGCCCGTCGAGGCCCGGCATCACGAGGTCGGTGAAGATCGCCGAGGGCGGATCCTGCTCGACCTTGTCGAGAGCCTCCTCGGCGGACGCGGCGGTGTCGGCGTCGTGGCCTAGAGCCTCGAGCAGGCGGCGCAGTCCCTCCCGCGAGCCGAGTTCGTCGTCCACCACCAGCATGTGGTCGCCCATGGATCTTCACCCATCGAGGTGAGACTCCCTTTTAGCACCATCGTGCTGGCGGAGCCACGTCAGAAGGATCGGGTCAGCGTAATTTTTGCAGTATCCGGAAGAAGAGGGAGAAAACGGCTGATGCGGTCCCCAGCGCCAGACCCAAGCTCAGTAAGACGGCGCCGATCAACAGGATCCACTGCATCTCCACCTCTCGGGCCCGGCATCCGGAGCATCCCGGCCGATTCCCGGCGGTGACTCCGCCCGGCTGCGCGCAATACTATTTGCAAAAGGCGGACCAGGCAATAGTCTGGCGGGAATATCAGGTTTTTCGGCACCCGGACAGAGCCGGCGGCGGCCCGCTGCTCACGCCGGACCGATTCGGATGGACCCCAGGTCGCCAAGCTCTTCGGCGAGGTGCGCCTTCAAGCGATTCATGAGCTTGACCTCGGCTTGTCGGACGGCTTCGCGGGTGGTACCGAACCGCTCGCCCAGTGCCTGGAGCGTCAGCGGATCTTCGCTCAGGATCCGGTCGTCGAGGATCGCGCGGTCCCGGTCCGAGAGGCCACCACGGAACCTGCGAATCGAAGCCTGGACCTTCTCGCCGAGCTCCCGCCGCGCCACCTGTTCCTCGACCGTCGGGCCTCCCGCCGCCAGAGCGTCGGCGCGCGTGCGCTCGCCGTCCTCCCCGACCGGCTCGTCGAGACGCACGTCCCTCGAGGCGAGGGCCTGCTCGACATCGCGGACATCGCCCTCGGAAACCCCGAACCGCTCCGCCAGCAGCTTGGGGCCGACCTCGAACCCCTCGGCCTCGAGGCGTCGCCTTTCCTGCGCGAGATTGTGGAGGAGCTTCCGGCGCGCATTCGTGGTCCCGACGCGCACTTGGCGCACGTTGTCCAGGAGGAACTTCACGATGTACGCGCGAATCCACCACGCCGCGTAGGTGGGGAGGCGCACGCCGAGATCCGGATCGAAACGCTCCAGCGCCTGCATGAGACCGACGTTTCCTTCTTGGACCAGGTCCAGCACGCTCTGAACGGCCCTCCTGAACGACAGAGCGATGCGGACCACGAGCATCAGGTTCGAGGTGACGAGACGGAAGAGCGCGTCCCGGTCCCCGGTCTCGCGGTAGAGCCTCGCCAGGCGTTGCTCCTCTTCGCGGTCCAGTGGGGCGTAACGGCGGACCTCGGCGATGTACCGCCTCAGGGGATCGGTGGCCGCGAGCGAGCGTCCGCCGACGGGGACGAGCGCCCCCGACGGTGCGGCGGCGGAGGCATCGCTCTCCTCTTCGAGCGCCTTCTCCCCGTTGGGGGGATCGACGAGCGACTCGCGCTCCAATCCGGAGGACTCCTCGAGGCTCATCGACGGGAGATTATCACGCCGGCCGCGTGGGGGCCGCAGGGGAGCCGGGGGGCCGGAGCGCTAGAAGTGGCTGTCGGAGGTGTATTTCCGCGGGTCCACGCGGTGGCCGCCCTTCACCACCTCGTAATGCACGTGCGGCCCCGTGGAACGTCCGGTGGTGCCCACCCGGCCGATGACGTCGCCCCGCCGGACGCGCGCTCCGGGTCGGACCAGCGTCGCCGAGAGGTGTCCGTAGAGCGTTCCCAGCCCGTACCCGTGGGACAGCTGGACCATCCTGCCGTAGCCGCTGTCGGTCCCGACGCGGGTCACGACGCCGTCGGCGGTGGCGCGCACCGCGGTCCCGATGGGTGCGACGACGTCCAGCCCGGTGTGGAATTCGGGCTCGCCGGAGAACGGGTCCTTGCGCCATCCGAAGCCGTCGGAGTAGCTGCCGGCGACGGGCAGGCCGTTCGGGGTCGACGCCAGGACCCGGAGTCGCTCCTCCCATTTCCGATTCAGCTGATCGAGGGAGGAATCGAGGGTGATCGCGCGGGTTCTCAGCGCCTCGATCTCCCCGTCGAGCATCGCGTTCCCGTTCGCGGTCTCCGGGCTCACGACCGTCGCGCCCCCGGAGGAGCGACGGAAGGTCGGGAGATCCTTGAGGCCCACGGCGGACGCCAGGCGCCGCACCCCGGCGTCGAACGCGTCGAGCTGCGCTCCGAGCTGGGCCAGCGACGCCTCGAACCGGCCGTTGACCGCCTTGAGCTTGCGGTTCTCTTCCTGGAGGCTGGCGATGGCCTGCGTGCGCGCGCGAATGGCGAGGAAGAGGTGAGGCGTCGTCGCGCCGGCCGCCACGGCCAGAGCGACGATGCCAGCGAGGATCAGGAGAAAGTTCCGCGAGACGTGGATCTTGCGGAAGCGGGCGTGTGCGTGCGGCAGAATGAAGATCGTATAGAACTTCCGCGACATGCCGTGTTCCCCCAGGTGTGCCCGCGGTTCGTTCGAACTGCCGCGACCACGAGAAGGGGGTGCCCGTAATGTGCCGGCACCGTGTCAGTCTTCGATCGGCCGAGGCGGAAACCTAGCATGGCGGTCTCCGTTCGTCAACCGATCCGAGCACATTGCCGAGTGCAGGATGCGTGCCCCTCGATACCCCGATCAACTCGGCCGCCCAACGTCGCGAGAACGCCTGGCGGATCACGACACCGTCATCGAAAATGCGAATTCGTCATCGATTTCGCGAGGCATCGGGCTTCAGGGCCGCGAGCCGCCACGGGGTCACTTGTCACGAGCGGCAAGAACCCCGTACGATGCGCGCTCGATGGGAGACCGGAGGCCCGAGGCCAAGATGAATCGGCGAGAAGCGGCGGGACGCGTGCTCCTGGTGGGGATCCCCTACCCTGCGCTCGATCATGGGACGGCCGACGCGCTGCGGGACCTAAGGCCCGGCGGAGTGATTCTCTTCGGCAGGAATCTCGAACGACCCGAGGATCTCGTCGGTCTCGTGGAGGACCTCCGCGCCGTGCTGCGCCCCCCGCACCTCGTCGCGCTGGACCAGGAGGGGGGGCGCGTGAGCCGCCTCAGGCCGTGGGTCGGCTCGACACCGAGCGCCGCCGACCTCGCGGCGCGCGGAGAGGCGGCGGTGCGCGCGGCGGCGGTCGCGACGGGACGCGCGCTCCACGCGCTCGGATTCAATCTCGACTTCGCGCCGGTCGTGGACCTCCGAGAGACCGACGTCACGGGCGTGATCGGCGACCGCTCGTTCGGGAGCGACCCCGAGAGCGTCGCAAGCCTCGCGGGCGCCTTCCTCGACGCGTTGCAGCGAGCGGGGGTCGCGGGGTGCCTCAAGCACTTCCCGGGAATTCGCGACAGCGACGTCGAC
>JAIQFR010000104.1 GCA_020073205.1 Terriglobia bacterium | reverse complement strand
TCTCGACGGTCCTGTCGAGCGCCGCCTTCAGGAGGTCCGGATCCGCTGCGGCCTCGAGGACGTGCCTCAGGACCTCCGGATCGGAGAGCCCCCGAATCGCCTGCAGCCGAACGCCGTTCTCCGTCGCTCGGAGCGCGATCTCCCCGATGAGACCCTGGTCGGTCAAGAACCCCACCGCCTGCTCGCGCGCGGCGGGGGAGGCGGTGGATCGGGCGATCGCCGCGATCGTCTTCTCGTCGAGCTCCTGGAACGCCTCCTTCCGGACGTCCGCGTCGGCGTCCGACGACGCCACCTCGGCCAGCACCTTCGGGTCCGTGATCCTCTCGGCCGCCGCCTTCCTCATAACCCAGTCGGGATGGGTGCGGGCGATCCCGGCCAGCGCCAAGGGGTCGGTGACCCGCTTCAAGGCCGTGAAGCGCACCGAGGGACTCGGGTCCTCCCGGCAGATCCGATCGAGGAGCCCGGCATCGGTGAGCCTCGCCACTGCGTAGACGCGCACCTCGGGATCGGGGTCCTTCGAGGCCAGGGACCGGAACATCGCCGGGTCGTCGGCCACGCCGGAGAGGGCGGCCACTCGCACGGCTCCCGCCTTGTCCTCGAGGACGACGCGACGGCGGACGTCGGGATCGGAGACCCTGGCGACGGCTTCCTTTCGGACGCCCGCATCGGGGTCGGTGGTCGCGATCCGCGCCAGGAGGGCCTGGTCCTTCAGCCTCGAGGCGGCCCGCGCGCGCACGCGCGGGTCCTTCTCGGTCGCGGCGATCCCTCGCAGAGCGTCCGGGTCGTCGAGCACGTCCACGGCCGCCCAGCGAAGGTCCGCTGACCGTTCCGACACGGCGAGGTCCGCCAGGAGGGCGCGGTCCGTGAGGCGCGAGATCGCGGCCTCGCGGATCTCGGCGGGATCGCTCCCCTTCGCGACCCGCGCGAGCAGCACCTGGTCCCGGACCCGCTTCAGGGCGGCGAGCCGGATCGTCTTGTCCGGGTCGGCCAGCGCGAGATCCCCCAGGACGGCCGGATCCGCGAGGTATTCCACCGCGGCCTTTCGAATCGCGGGGTCCGGGTCGTGCTGTGCGAGCTGGTCCAGCAGGCCCGGGTCCTTCATCCGCGAGAACGCGAGATCCCGGGTCTTCGGCTCATCGACCTTCCGCGCGATCTCGAGCAATCGCCGCGCGTCGGCGATGAGGGGGATCGCGACGTCCCGCATCTCACCGGTTCGGTCCCGGATCGCGACCTCCTCGAGGTGCGCCGGGTCCGAGATCCCCCTGAGCGCCTTGTAACGGACCATGCGGCTCGGATCCTTGAGGGTGATGCGGGTGAGCAGGTCCTGGTCGCCGAGTCGGGCCACCGCTTCCTCGCGGACGTAAGGGTCGGCGTCGTCGATCGCGGCCTCCATGAGCAGCGCCTGATCGTCGATTCGCGACACCGCCGCCTTTCGAATCACCCAGCTTCCCGTTCGGTAGGCCTCCTCCAGGGAGTCCGGGTCGGAGAGACGCCTGACGGCTTCGGCCCTGACCTCCTCCCGAGGGGCGCTTCGGGCCACGCGCGCGAGGAACTCCTGCCCGTCGATGCGGGCGACCGCGAGCAGCTCGACCCTCTCGCTCGAGTCTCCCGTGGCGATGCGGCTCAGCGAGGCGTCGTCGTGAATTCTGGCGACCGCGTGGGCGCGTACCTCGGGGTCCGCGTCCGTCAGCGCGATCTTGTCGAGGACCTGGGGATCCAGGAGGGCGTCCACCGCCCGAATCCGGGCGGCCGGATCGGGGTCCGAGAGAGCCGCCGGTTGGGGCGGGGGAGACGGCGGCGCGCCTTGGGCCGCCGAAGGTCGCGCGGCGGCGAGAAACAGCCCCGCGAGAATCCACACCGACATGCGAGCCGACACGGACGCGTGCGTCACCACGCGTCGCCCCCAAGGCGGTGTCGAGGAGGGGGGGCCGAGCTGGGCCACGTCCTCACAGAAGTCCCCTGACGAGCAATCGCTCTCCTCGCGCCTCAACGCACCCTCCAAGTCGCGGATAGCCCACGCCTCCGCTGCCGAACCGCATCCTCGCGAACGCAGCACGGCCTCGTGGCCATGGCGGATAAGATACGATCAACCGCTGGATTTCACGCAAATTCCGCAAACAAAAGCTCGGGTACCCCCTGCTCCTCGTGGCCGAACGTGAGAGGGCAAGAACAACCTAACCCCAATGCACGCCTGACTTAGCCGCAGTCTCCACCCAGCTTCGCGCCCTCGGGGCCGGCGCCCGGCCGGCCGCGGCGGCGACTCCGGCGGTCGGAGTGCAACTCACGGGCCAGGTTCGTGCACCGTCAAACGATCAGCGCCCGTTCCTGCCATGATCGCGGAAGAACAGAAGAGGAAGACAGAATCGATCCCGGCCAGTTTATCCTTCAGGGGGCCGCGCCGGGAGGCTCGGATGAAGACCCTCTTGCTCCTCCGACATGCGAAGTCGAGCTGGGGCGACCCCGAGCTCGACGACCACGACCGCCCGCTCAACGCGCGGGGGCGGCGGGATGCCCCTCGGATCGGCCGCCTGGTGCGGGACGAGGAGATCGAGCCCGACATCGTGCTGTGCTCCACGGCCGAGCGGGCGAGGGAGACGGCGGAGGCGGTGGCGGAGGCGACCGGCTACTCCGGCGAGGTGCGGTTCCTGCGGGCGCTGTACCTCGCCGGCCCTCGGGAGATCGTTGCGGCGCTCAAGGGGCTCGAGCGCGAGATCGGGACCGCGATGGTCGTCGGGCACAACCCGGGGCTCGAGGAGCTGGTGCAGAGCCTCACGGGACAAAGCGAGCATCTCCCGACCGCAGCTCTCGCGAGGATCGCCCTGCCGATCGCGCGCTTCGGGGACCTTGTGCCGAGTGGCCGGGGCAAGCTCGTCCGAATCTGGCGGCCGAAAGATCTCGACTGAGAGGAGCGCTGGCGGGCGCCGTCGCGGGACGCTAGATTCTGCCTTCCTCGGCCCGAACGAAGAGGGGTCCCGATGCGGAGGCCCGTGAACCGACGACATCACAACCGACTTGCGCTGCCCGCCGGCGCGGCGGCGCGGGTGGAATTCGGTTACCCGGATCCCGACGGCCATCCCTGCACGATGCCGCTCAGGGACGTGAGCGCCTCGGGGCTGTCGATCGTCCTCGCCCACGAGCTGCCGGGCCTCGAGCCGGGAAGCCGGCTGGATGGGGCGGCGGTGAGGATCGGTAAGCGCGCCTTCCGCGCCGATCTCCTCGTCATGCACGTCACGCCGGGGCCGTGGGAAGGGGCGGTGTGCGGAGCGCTGGTCTATCCGGTGGAGGACGACGATCTCCTGACGCTCCGCGCGATGATCGCCGAACTCGAGACTCGCCCCGCCGCGGCGCCGGCGGGCGAGGGCCGCGGGTAGGCCCGGCTCGACCGGTCCCGCGCGAGAGATCCCCCGATACGACCGACTCGTGTCGGCGTCCGGCCCGCGATCGGGCGGCGCGGCGCGAGAGTATAGTCCCCCTCGGAGACCGTGAACTCTCGATCGCGGGGCGCGTAGAATCCGGCGTGGAACACCGACGAACGAGCCGTCCGGCGGACGGCGGAGGGAAGTCATGAGGCGGATCCTGCTGGGGGTGCTCGCGACGATCGGAGGGCTGGCCCTCCTCTTCTGCCTGGTCGCGCTCGTGATCGGGCTGGTCTCGTGGGCGGGGAAGGGGGGCGTTCCCTCCAAGACGGTTCTCGAAGCCGATTTCGAGCAGGAGTTCGTCGAGTACGTCCCGGAGGACCCCGTGGCCCGAGCGATCCTCGGGAAGACTCCGGTGGTCCGCGACGTGGTGGAAGCGCTGGAGCGCGCGGCCGACGACGATCGCGTCGTCGCCTTCGTCGCCAAGATCGGCGGCGGTGGGCCGGGGCTCGCGCAGGCCCAGGAGATCCGCGACGCGGTCCTCGCGTTCCGGGCGAAGGGGAAGCGCGCGGTCGCGTGGTCGGAGACGTTCGGCGAGTTCGGGCCCGGTAACGTCGGCTACTACCTGGCCACGGCGTTCGACGAGATCGATCTCCAGCCGTCGGGGGACGTCGGCCTCACCGGGCTGATGGCCGAATCTCCGTTCCTCAGGGGGACCCTGGACAAGCTCGGGGTCGTGCCCAGGATGGACCACCGCAAGGAATTCAAGAACGCGATGAACGTGTTCACCGAGACGAAGTACACGGACGCGCACCGCGAGGCCACCGACAAGCTGATCCAGTCCATGTTCGGCCAGATGGTGGCGGGCATCGCGAAGGGGCGGAAGCTCTCCGAGACGGAAGTTCGTGCGCTGTTCGACCGCGGTCCGTTCCTCGGGAAGGAGGCGAAGGACGCCAAGCTCGTCGACGCACTGGCCTACCGCGACGAGGTGGTGGCGAAGGAGAAGGAGCGGGCCGGCGCGCGCGCGAAGCTCCTCTACCTGTCCACCTACCTCGACCGCGCGGGTCGACCCCACGAGAGCGGCACAACGGTCGCCTTGATCTACGGCGTCGGCGGGGTCGGTCGCGGGGAGAGCGGCTACAGCCCGCTCTTCGGAGGCGCCTCCATGGGGTCCGACACGGTCACGGCCGCGTTCCGCGCGGCGATCGAGGACAAGGACGTCAAGGCGATCCTGTTCCGCGTGGACAGCCCGGGCGGGTCCTACGTGGCATCGGATTCCATCTACCGCGAGACGCTGCGCGCGAAGGAGGCGAAGAAGCCGGTGATCGTCTCGATGGGGGACGTCGCGGGCTCCGGCGGCTACTTCGTGGCGATGGCGGCGGACAAGATCGTCGCGGAGCCGGGGACGATCACCGCGTCGATCGGCGTGCTCGGCGGGAAGATGCTGACCAAGGGACTCTGGGACAAGGTGGGCCTCTCGTGGGACGAGGTTCACACCAGCGCGCCGAGCACCATGTGGAGCGCGATCCACGACTACTCGCCGCAGGAGTGGTCGAAGTTCGAGCAGTGGCTCGACCGGGTCTACGATGACTTCACCGGCAAGGTCGCGGCGGGGCGGAAGCTCCCGAGGGAGAAGGTGCTCGAGATCGCGAAGGGCCGGATCTGGACCGGCGAGGACGCCAAGCGGCTCGGCCTCGTCGACGAGCTGGGGGGCTTTCCCGAGGCGCTCAAGCTGGTCCGCCAGGCGGCGGGACTTTCGGTCGACGCCAAGCTGCGGCTCAAGGTGTTCCCGAAGCCGAGGTCGACCTTCGACCTCCTTCTGGAGAGGGGGCGGGAGAGCAGCGAGGCTCAGGCCGCCACGGAGCTCCTGATCCGCGCGGTGAGGGCTTCCGGGCCGCTGGGGCCCGCGCTCCGGGCCACCGGTCTCCTGGGACGCCGAGGCGTGCTGGAGATTCCCGAGATGGAGGGGCCCCGATAGCCGGCGCCCACGTTGCGGTCCCGGAATCCGCGGGATACGGCGCGCCGGGCGACGCTCTTCGGGAATTGGCCGTATGAAAGGGACATGAAGCCGGCCGAGGTGGAGCGTCCGACGACGGGCGCTTTCCGAGGCCGAGGTTGGGCTGAGACCGCGGAGGCGACCCCCCTACCGCCTCCGCGCCGATGAGGCCCACACGGTGGCGGGCCGGGTGTCCCAGACACTCGGTCCCGCCCCTTTTTTTTGTGTCCGCCAGGTGAGGCGGATCCGCCGGTGCGAACGCGATCCGTTCGGTGCGGCGGTCTCACTCCGGATAGAGCAGGAAGTTCCCCCGCAGCTCGAGAAACGCTTCGAGATCCCGGGTCCACGACGACTCCATCTCGGCGAGCGTGGCGCCCGCTTCCAACAGCGGACGGAGGCCCGCCCGGCCGAGGAGGAGGTCGATCGCGAGGCGGTCCCGCTCGAACTCGTACGGCTCGCGGCGCCAGTCGAACGTCGCGGGCGCGAGGCGGCGCGCCTCGCGCAGCAGGATCAGGTAGGTCGCGAACGGGCGAAAGGCGGCGCGGTCCACGACGTGGATCTGGATGCCGCGGCAGCTCTCTCCCGCGTGCTTGTGGAACGACGGCCGGAACGACGTTGCGCGGTAGAGGGCGCCTACGGGCGCTTCCCGCGCCAGCACCTCCGCCAGCGGCGGGGCGGCCAGCCACGGCGCTCCCACCAGCTCGAAAGGGCGCGTGGTGCCCCGTCCCTCCGAGAGGTTGGTTCCCTCGACGAGGCAGCCGCCGGGATACACCTCCGCGGTGGCGGGGGTGGGCATGTTCGGCGAAGGCGCGACCCAGGGCAGCCCGGTGCCGTCGAAGTGCATCCGCCGGGTCCACCCGCGCATCGGGACGACGCGGAGATCGCAGCGAATCTCGAACGCCTCGTTGAACAGGCGCGCCAGCTCCCCCGGGGTCATGCCGTGGCGGACGGGGAGGGGATACCGGCCGACGAAGGACGCGAGCGGCGGCTCCAGCACCGGCCCTTCCACCGCGACCCCTCCGATCGGATTCGGCCGGTCGAGCACGACGACGGGAAGCCCGGTGGCCGCCGCGGCTTCCATGACGTGCGCCATCGTGTAGACGAAGGTGTAGTAACGGCTCCCCACGTCCTGGAGATCGCAGAGGATCGCGTCGAGCCCCTCGAGATCCTCCGTCCGCGGGCGCAGCGAGGAGGGATCCGCGCCGTACAGGCTGAAGACCGGAAGCCCCGTGAGGGGATCGCTCCCGGCGGCCACCGGCTCCATGTCCTGCGCCTCGCCCCTCAGGCCGTGCTCCGGCCCGAAGAGCCGAACGAGGCGGAACCCCGGGTGGGCCGCGACGAGGTCGGCGGCGTGCCGGGCGGCCCGGTCGATGGACGCCGGGTGGGCGACGAGGCCGACTCGCGGACCGCTCCTCAGGCCGGCTGCAGCGGGGCCGCCGCCGAGGAGGGCTTCGAGGCCGGGGACGACGATCGCCGCTCTCCTACGCCGTCTTCTCTGGCGCCTCGGGGATGTCGGGGCGCCGCTTACCTTCCTTCGGCTTCGCAACGACCTGGGCGAGGGCGTGCCCCTTCCGGAGTCGGATGTAGTCGAGCACCAGCTCCCGCTTCATCAACTGGATCGCCTTGGCCGGGTCGACGCCCTTCGGACACACCCGGGAGCACTCTCCGGCGAAGTGACACCGCCACGGGCCGCGCTCGCCGCGGAGAACCTCCTTCCGCGACCGCCATCCCGCATCGCGGGTGTCGGCGTTGTACCGGTGCGCCTGGGCCAGCGGCATCGGCCCCGAATAGACCGGGTCGGTGGCGTAGGTCGGACAGGCGGCCATGCAGCACCCGCACTTGATGCAGTACGAGAACTGCAGGTACTGCTCCAGCTCGTGGATGGACTGTCCGAACTCTCCTGTGGGACTCTCGCGTTCCCGCACGTCGTCGCGGATGATGTAGGGCGAGAGCGCCACGTGGGAGTCGAACATCGGCGCCAGGTCCGGGACGAGGTCGCGGATGATGTCGAAGTTGGGGAGCGGCGCCACCGCAACCACCTCGGCCGAAAGCTCGGACACCTGGGTGTTGCAACCCAGGCGCGGCCGGCCGTTGATCATCATCCCGCAGGACCCGCACACGCCCATGCGGCACGAGGACCTCCAGGCCAGGGACGGGTCCTGCGACTGCTTGATCGCCCACAGGCCGTCGAGCACGGTCATCCCGGGGGTCCTGGGGAGGGTGAAGTCCTGCCATCGAGGGGCGGCGTCCCGGCCCGGATCGAACCGGCGGACCCGGTAGAGGATCGTCTTCGCATTCAAATCGTTCATCGCCGCCCCCTCAGAGCGTCCGGGCCAGGGAGAAGCTGGCCATCGCCGCCCAGGTCCCCAGGACGAAAAGGCCGAAGCCCACGATCAACAGCACCACGGAAAGCGTCGTCTTGAGCCCCGGCCGCGGGTTCAGCTCGAACAGGATGTTCCTCAGGCCGTAGAGGCCGTGGAACAGCGCGGCGCCGAGGAGCAGGACGTAGGTGACCGCGAAGAAGCCCATTTTGCCGCGGGCGACCACGTTCTTCCAGTCCACGGGGTGCCCACCCGCCGGATTCAAGGGGCCGATCTTCACGATCTCGTCCAGGTGCATGATCATCATGTGCAGGCCGAGGAACGCGAGAATCACGAGGCCGGCCGCCACGTGCCAGGTCCAGAGTTTCTGATCTCTCATCATCGCCGGCCCCCTAGCCCAGGAAAAGATCGACGGCGCCCAGGATCGCGATGATGCCCGCGACCATGAGGGCCCCGATCGCCAGGAAACGCTGCGCGTCCACCGAGGTCCGGTACGGGTAGACCGGCTCGATCGGCTTCCCCACGCCCCAACCCAGCTCCACGATCACGAGCCGGATCCCGTTCACCGCGTGAAACGCGAACGCGGCGAACACGAGGTACTCGCCGAAGGTGAACAGCGGTCCGGTCACCGAGCCCATCGCTTTCGACCACGCCTCGGGGCCGAAGGCCCGGGAGGTCGTGACGAGGATGTGCATCAGGAAATAGAGCAGCAGGCCGAGCCCGGTGACCCGGTGAACGGTGTACAGGTACCGCTCCAAACCCCAGCGGCCTCCCCCGACCCATCCCAGGATCCCCAGGCGGTTAGGATGACCTTGGACTCTCGGCATGGCGTCCTCCGGCTCCGAATCAGTACTTCCGCTCGACGGGCTTCCAGCTGTCGATCGTGACCGGCTTGTAATCGAAGCGCGGTCCCTTCTCGTCCGCCCAGGCCAGGGTGTGCCTCAGCCACTTGTCGTCGTCCCGGGTCGTGAAGTCGCGCCGCGCGTGGGCGCCTCTCGACTCCTCCCGAGCGATCGCCCCCGCCACGGTAATCTCGGCGAGGTCGACGAGATTGTCCAGCTCGACGGCGTGGAACAGATTCGTGTTGTAGAGCTTCCCTTTGTCCACGACCGCGGCGCGCCGCGACCGCTCGCGGATCCCGCGGATGACCCCGAGCGCGTCCTTGAGCCCCTTGCCGTTCCGGTAGACCCCGACGTCGCGGTCCATGACCGCCCTGAGCTCGCGGCGCAGGTCGTACAGGTTCTCCTTCCCCTCGCGCTTCAGCCAACCGTCGAGGTACGCGTCCGCCGCCTTGATCCTCGCGTCGCGCGGAGGGGGAGGCACCGGAAGGCGCTTCAGGGCGGCGGAGATGTTCTCGCCCGTGATCCCGCCCCACACCAGGCACTCCGCGGTGGAGTTCGAGCCCAGTCGGTTCGCTCCGTGGAGCGAGACGGCGGCCGCCTCGCCCGCCGCCCAGATCCCGGGGATGCGCGTGGCGCCGTCGATGTCGGTCTCGATGCCGCCCATGGAGTAGTGCGCGACGGGTCGGATCGGGATCGGCGTCGAGATCGGATCGAGATCCAGGAACTTGATGCAGACCTCGCGGATCAGCGGCAGGCGCGTGTTGATCCGCTCCGCGCCCAGGTGGGTGAGATCGAGGTGCAGGTAGCCGAGCCCGTCGGACCCGTCGAAGCCTCGACCCTCGAGGATCTCCGTCGTCTCCGCCCGCGAGACCATGTCCCGGGGAGCCAGCTCCATCTTCGACGAGGCGTAGCGCTCCATGAAGCGCTCGCCCCGGTTGTTCTTGAGGTATCCCCCCTCGCCGCGGCACGCCTCGGTCATGAGGATCCCCGACGGCACGAGACCCGTGGGGTGGAACTGCAGGAACTCCATGTCCTCGAGGGGCAGGCCGGCCCGGAACGCCATCGCCATCCCGTCCCCCGTGACGGTCTGCGAGTAGGTCGTGAACCCGTAGAGGGTGCCGCCGCCGCCGGTGGCGATCAGCAGCGCCTTGCCCTGCAGGACCACCCGCTCGCCGCTCGGCGCGTGGATCCCGAGGAGCGCCGAGAACCGGCCGTCCTCCACCAGGATGTCGGTGACGAAGAACTCGTCGTAGCGGGTGTAGCACTTGTGCCGGAGCAGCGTGTCGTAGAGGGTCTGCATCTCGAAGAAGCCGGTCTTGTCCGCCGCGAGCGTGGCCCGCGGGAACGAGTGGCCGCCGAACGGCCGCTGCTCGATCCGCCCGGTCGCGTCGCGCGTCCAGGGGATCCCCCAGTGGTCGAGCTGGTGGATCTCGCCGGGCACCGCGTTCACGAATCTCCTCACGACGTCCTGGTCCGCGAGGAAATCCGACCCCTTCACCGTGTCCCACGCGTGCAGGTCGAGGGAGTCCCCCTCGTCGGTCCTCAAGACCGCGGCGGTCCCGCCCTCCGCGCACACCGAGTGGGCCCTCATGAGCTGGACCTTGGAGACGATGCCGATGTCCACCTTGCCGTCGAGGCGGCGGGAGATCTCCACGGCCGCCCGGAGCCCGGCGAGGCCCGCCCCCAGGATGAGGACGTCGTGGTTCAAGCGCTCCGACATGCCGAACCTCCTTGCGAAAAGCTGGAGTGCAGGGATGGACGTACTTCGATGGTGGGGCATTCTCGCACCGACCGCCGCCGGAATCAACCGATCGCATCCCGACGACCCGGCGACGCCGCTAGGGCTGTCGTATGATCTCCCTCCATGCTCGGCCCGAATCCCCGTCACCTGCGTGCCCGTCGCGGGAGAACCTGGGGGTGGCGGATCGCGCGGGGAGTCCCGGTGGCGGCGCTCGTTCTCGTCGCCGTCCTGGCGGTGGGGGAAGCGAAGGGCGCTTCGGAGCCCGAGCGCCTCCCCGACGACGCCACGCTCGAGGCGAGCGGCGCCGTGATCGGCACGATCCGGTGCCGCATAGGCGACGTCTTCGATCCGAGCCAGCCGGGCGAGGACAACCCGATCTTCCGCGCGGCCAACTTCGTCCACATCCGCACCAAGGAGTCGGTGATCCGCAACCGTCTCCTGTTCAAGGAGGGGGACCGGTATTCGCGGCGCCTCCTCGAGGAGTCCGAGCGCCTCCTTCGGGATTTCGGATTCCTCTACGACGCCCGAATCCGTCCGGTGGGGTACCGGGACGGCCGCGTGGACGTCGAGGTCGCCACCCGCGACGTGTGGACCCTGAAGGGCGGGGTGAGCTTCGGGCGCGGCGGAGGGACCAACCGGACGTCGGTCGGCCTCCAGGACTCGAACTTCCTCGGGTACGGGAAGGACCTCTCGCTACAGCACACCCAGGACGTGGACCGCACGACCCGGACCTTCACCTACACCGACCCGGCAGTGCTCGGTAGCCGCGCGCGCCTCTCTCTGGGATACGGGCACAACAGCGACGGACGCGAGGAGGCCGCTGCGGTGGAGCGCCCCTTCTTCTCGCTCGACGCCCGATGGGCCGCCGGGATCTCGTACGACCAGGACTCGCGGGTGGACCCGCTCTACGAGATGGGCCATGCCGTCTCGCGCTTCCGCCACAACGTCGACTACGCCTCCGCGTACGCCGGCTTCTCCCGCGGGCTCGAGGAGGGGCGCGCGCGGCGCTTCAGCGCGGGCTTCACCTTCGACCGGCACACGTTCGGGATCGCCCCCGGCGAGCCTATCCCCGCGCTCTTCCCGGTCGATCGCACGCTCGCGTACCCGTGGCTCGCGCTCGACTCGGTGCAGGACGGGTTCATCACGGTGCGCGATCTCGACCGGATCCAGCGCACCGAGGACCTGAACCTGGCGCGCGAGGGACACGCCCTGGTCGGCTGGGCGGCTCCGGCGTTCGGCTCGGACCGGGGGCGCGGGATCTTCGAGGCGTCGGGCCAGATCGGGCTGGGCCCGCGGCCGGGGCGGATGATCCTGATGTCCGGCGATCTCTCGGGCCGCCGCGCGTCGGGCGGATTCGAGGACGTGCTGGCCGGGTGGGGGCTTCGTTTCTTCCAGCGGGATCTCGGCCGGCACCTCTTCTGCGTGAGCTTGCGCGCCGACGCGGCGCATCGTCTGGACCGGGACACCCAGCTGCTTCTCGGCGGCGACAACGGGCTCCGTGGTTATCCCCTGAGATACCAGGACGGCGACCGCAGGGTCCTGCTGACCGTGGAGCAGAGGTTCTACACCTCATGGCACGTTCTGAAGCTCTTCTATGTCGGCGGAGCGGTGTTCCTCGACGCCGGACGGGCCTGGTTCGCCGGCGCCCCGGACCGGCGGGACCTGGGTGTCTTGAAGGACGCCGGATTCGGGCTCAGGATCCAATCGAGCCGGTCCGCCAAGGCGGCCATGGCCCATCTCGACGTGGCGTTCCCCGTGGACGGTGACCCGACGATACGGCGGGTGCAGTTCCTGGTGTCCACCCACGAGACGTTTTGAGGAGAGCGCGATGGTCTACTTCTGCCTGGATTGCGAGGCGTCGGGCCCGGTCCCGCCGCTTTACAACCTCCTCTCGGTGGGCGTCACGGTGGTACGGCCCTCGGGCGGCGGCCACGAGATCGGCGATTCCCTCTATCTCGAGTTGAAGCCGGAGTTCGCAGGGTTCGATGCCGAGGCGATGGCCGTGAACGGGCTCGACGCGGCCCGGCTCAGGCGGGAAGGGCTCGAGCCGCGCGACGCGATGGCACGCCTCAGGCAATGGGTCCTCGAGCGGAACCGGCCGTCCTCGGACCGGCCGGTCTTCGTCGGCCACAACGCCGTGTTCGACTGGTCGTACGTCGCGTACTACTTCGTCCATTTCGGCATCGAGAACCCTTTCGGCTACAAGGGGATCGACAGCAAGAGCCTGGCGATGGGCCGACTGGGGATCTCGTGGAACGAAACGTCGAAGGAGAGGCTGGAGAAGCTCCTCGCTCTGCCGCCGCAGGACCGCGCTCGGACGCACCGGGCGGATTACGACGCGCGCTATCAGGCCCTGATCCTGAAGGCCTTGCTGGACCGTGCTCCCGTTTCGCCCGCGGGGCGGCCGGAGGACGATTCGGTCGCTTGACAGCCGCGCGGACCGGCGCTACGCTTCCCGGCTTTTCCGAAGCCGCACGGGAGGACGCCAAATGCCGCCGGTGGACGAGCGACCCGAGGGTTCCCCTTCGGCCGACGCGCCGCGACTCCTGGCGAACCGGCTCGCGATCGACCCCGACGCGTGGATCGCTCCGGGGGCCGTGATCGTCGGCGCCGTCACGGTCGGTCCCGCCGCGTCGATCTGGTTCGGGTGCGTGCTCCGGGCCGACCTCGAGCCCATCACGGTCGGCGAGGCGACCAACATCCAGGACCTGACCGTCGTCCACGTCGACGTCGATCTTCCCGTGCGGATCGGGAGCCGCGTCACCATCGGTCACCGGTGCGTCGTCCACGGATGCTCGGTGGGAGACGAGGCGCTGATCGGCATGGGCGCGGTCCTCCTGTCCGGATGCCGCGTGGGGCGCGGCGCGCTCGTCGCCGCCGGCGCGGTGGTGAAGGAGGGGTTCGAGGTTCCCGACGGCGCGATCGCGGCCGGAGTGCCCGCGAGGATCAGGGGCGAGGTCGACCCGGCGCTACGGGAGAGGATCCTGAAGGGCGTCGAGGTTTACGTGGCGACCGCCGACGCCTATCGTCGGGGGACCCTCGGGGGCGGTCCGTTCGGCGGTGGGTGGCCGCCGGGCCCCGCCGGCTGGAGCGCGTGCTGATGGTGAACGCCGAGCAATGCGAGTTGTTCCGGCGGCTCACCGGCATCGCCAGGCGATACGTCCTGACGACCCACATGAACCCCGATGGTGACGCGATCGGGTCCGAGGTCGGGCTCGCGCGGCTCCTGGCCGGGACCGGCCGCGAGCTCCGGATCGTCAACCAGGAGGCGACGCCGCGGAACCTCGCCTACCTCGAGGATCTCGGTCCCTCCGTCGAGGTGTACGACCCGGCGGTGCACGACGCCGCGCTCGACGCCGCCGACCTCGTGGTCCTGCTGGACAACTCCGCCCCCGACCGCCTCGGACGGATGGAGCCGGCGATCCGGTCGCGCGCCTCGAAGGTGTTCTGCATCGATCATCACCCGACGCCGGGAACCCTCTGGGCCCACGACGTCCTCGACGAGCAAGCCAGCGCCACCGCGGCGATCGTGTACGAGCTGTCGACCGCCGCCGGGCACCGGATCGACCTCGACACGGCCGAGGCGCTCTACGCCGGCCTCTCGACCGACACCGGGTTCTTCCGGTTCAACTCGACGCGGGCCCGGGCCCACGAGATCGCCGCGGCTCTCCTCAGGACGGGGATCGAGCCCTCACGCTGCTTTCGCGAGGTCTACGAGCGGAACTCGCCGGCCTGGACGCGCCTCCTGGGCCGAGCTCTCGCGGGCCTCCGCCTCGACGCGGGAGGGGCGATCGTGTCGGTGCGGGTCACGCGCGCGATGGAGAGCGAGTGCGATGCCGAGGGGGCGGACACCTCCGAGATGACGACGCCGCTGCTCGCGATCGAGGGGGTGAGGATCGCCCTCCTGTTCCGCGAGCTCCCGGAGGGTCGGGTCAAGGTATCGCTGCGCTCCAAGGGGGACCTGGACGTCTACCGCCTCGCGGCGGAGTTCGGCGGCGGCGGCCATCGGAACGCGTCGGGGATCGTCGCCGACGGCCGGCTCGACGAGATGGCCGAGACCGTGATCGCCGGGGCGGCCGGGCTCCTCGCCGCGTCGCCGGGACAGCCGGCCTGAGCGGGGTCGTCCCGGTGCGGCGCGTCGGCGTCCTCCTGTCCGGCTGCGGGACCTACGACGGTTCCGAGATCCAGGAGACGGTGTTGCTCGTCCTCGCCCTCGCGAGGCGCGGGATGGAGTCCCTGTTCCTGGCGCCCGACGTCGAGCAGCGGGACGTCGTGGACCACTCGACGGGCGACACCCGCCCGGAGGCGGCGCCGAGGCGGGTGCTGGTCGAGTCGGCGCGGATCGCCCGCGGGGTCGTTGCCGCGGTTCACGAGACGCCGGAGACCCAGCTCGACGCCCTCGCGATTCCCGGGGGAATGGGCGCGGTCAAGAACCTCTGCCTCGAGGGACCCGGCCTCCTCGGCCTCGGTCCCCTCCGCCCCGACGTCGTCGCGCTCCTCGACGCGCTCACCGCGCGGAAGGCGCCCGTGGCCGTCATGGGCCTCGCCGAGGTCGTGCTCGCGAGGCACCAGGGGCGGCCGCTGGGTCAGGAGCCGGTCTATGTGCCGGCCTCCGAGGTCGTCGTGGACGAGGAGCGGCGAACGCTCTTCACCCCGGGGTTCATGGGGAGCGACGACCTCGAGGAAGTGGCGGTTGGGATCGACCGCCTCGCGGACCACCTCGCCCGGTGGCTCGGCGTCCACCCGGAGCTCAGGCTGCGGAAGGGGAAGCCCGGCTAGCGCGCTCACCCGGCGGCCGGATCAGGCGAGGTCGATCTGCTCCAGGCC
>JAIQFR010000103.1 GCA_020073205.1 Terriglobia bacterium | reverse complement strand
CGGCGAGGCGATCGCGACCCCGTCGATCCCGAGGATGACGTCGCGGGATCTCAGGCCCGCTTCCTCGGCCGCGCCCCCGTCGACCACGCCCCGGACCAGGGCCCCGGGGACCGGCGTGTCGCTTTCCCCCGAGGGCGCTCGCACGGGGACGAGAGCGGCGCCGAGCCACCCCTGGGGCCGCGCGTCCGGGTTCTCGGTTGCGTGCCCGACCGCCTGGGACGCAGCGACGACGAGCACGGCGAGGAAGAGCGCACGCGGCCGGAGCATCGAGGCCTCCTCGGGCCGGGGGATGCGTCCGGCCGGACTCGCCTCCCAATCTACCCCGACCTCGAGGGCCCCTCAACCGACCGCCGGCATCGAACCTCGGCTCGCCGTCAGAATCGATACGCGGGGTTCTTCGGGTCGAAGTCGGCGTCGCCGAGGCCTACGTCGACCTTGAGGTCCCGGTGCTCGTACCGCTCGTAGAGATTCCCGTCGTAGTCCCAGACGAGCAGCCGGAGCGGCAGGAGGAGCGTCCGGTCGACGCAGACGTCGAGCCGGCCCGCGTAATATCGGGGAACGAAGACCGAGTCCCCTCGCCGGGGGCCGCCGGGGCCGGTCCAGCCGCGCGAGCGGTTGGCCTGGAGCACCGCGTACATGGACTTCCCGTACGCGCGCGCGACGGTCCAGAGCGTCTCGCCTTTCTCCATCACGTGGACCGTCCCGCTCCTCGGGCTCGTAAGCTCGATCTCTTCGCAGGCGCGACCGTCCACCTCACGCCGGCCGACCCACCTCATGCTCCCCTCGTGCGCCTTGTCGGCCTCGGCGACGTTGGTCAGGATCAGGTGCGCGAGATCCGGGAGGCTCGACTCGTCGATCGGGTGGTGGGTGCCGTCGGTCGCCCAAGCGCTGCGTGGGTCGAGGTTCAGGTTGAAGAACCAACCGGTGTGGACGCGGATCCGGTCGCCGTTCCAGCCGCGTGCGTAGAGCACCTCGCGTCCCGGATTCGGCCCCACGACGTTCCGGAAGTAGACCCGGTACGGGCGGGCCCACTTGAACCGGAGCTGCTCCTCGGGCTCGAGCTTCCCGTCGTCCAGGAAGTACTCCTGCTTCACCAGGAGCGTCGTGTAGTCCTGGAGACGATCGGCGGCCTCGCCCATCCTGCGGAGGATCTGTCGGGGATCGGGAGCGGAGGACGGCGCCGCGGCCGGCGGGGCGTCCCCGGCGACCGCCGCGGCTGAGACGAGGAGCGCGAGCGCGGCGAACCCGACCCTCACTTCGGCTCCCCGCCGCTCTCCTTGATGACCACGGCGCTGGTGTCGCCGAGCGAGAACGCCTCGTGGACCACTCCGGTCACCCTGAGGTGGTTCCCGGCCTTGGGAAGCGGCCGCTCCGTGATGACCGTGATCTCGCCGGTCGAGTCGGCGAGGGTGAAGTACTTCACGACGAGGAGGTTCGTCGCGCTCTTGACCTCGCCCGAGACGGTGACGGTCTTGCCGTCGTAGTCCCGGGGGTGGTCCCGAATGTTCCTGATGCCGGTGGCGAAGAGGCCGCAGGAGACGATCCAGAGAAGCGCGAGTACGGCGGCTCCGGCGCGGGCGGGTCTCATCGCAGCCCTCCTCTCGTCGTGGCAAGTCATTCTATTTCAGAAGCCGTACGCGGAGTTCTTCGGATCGAAGTCCGCGTCGGTGAGGCCGACGTTCACCCTGAGGTCGTGGTGCTCGTACCGCTCGTACAGGTTCCCGTCGTGGTCGTAAATGAGCGCCTGGATCGGCAGCTTCAACTCTTCGTCCACCCAGAGGAGGACCTTCCCGGCATAGTAGCGTGGGACGAAAACGGAGTCGCCCGGCCGCGGGTCGCGCGTTGTGCGCCACCCCTTCGCGCGGTTCGCGTGGAGGATCACGTACATCGTCTGGCCCGACTCCCGCGCGACGTCCCAGAGCGTCTCCCCCTTCTTCATCACGCGAGGGTCCCCGGCGCGGGGGCTCGTGAGCTCGATCTCGATCGAGGGCCTGCCCCAGAGCGCCTCCCGGCCGACGGAGCGCACGCTTCCCTCCCCGCGCCGGCTGGCTTCCGCCACGTTGTCGAGCACCGTCTTCACGAACCCCGGGAGGCTCGCATCCGTCACCGGATGGTGCGCATGCGCCATCGCCCGCGCCCCTTGCGGATCCAGGTTCACGGTGATCCAGCTCAGAATCCCCCCCTTGTGAGCGCGGAGCCGGTCGCCGTTCCATCCCCGGACGAACAGGACCTCCTGCCCCGAGTCGAATCCGGCGATCTCCTTGAGGTAGATCCGGTACGGGCGCGCCCACTTCTCGATCGCGGTGCGCTCGGGCTGCAGGGTGTCGCCCATGCGCTCCTGCCGGACCAGGGTCATCGTGTAGTCGAGGACCCGGTCGGCGGACTCGCCCATGGAGGCGAGGATCGCTTCCGGGTCGGCGTCCCGGGACGGGCCCGCGCCTCCGGCCCACGCCGCGAGAGCCACGGCGAGGCCCAGCGGCCATCCGAAGCGTCGTAACGATCGCACCCGTCCAATCTAGCGCATGCGCACGCGTCCCGTGTGGCGGTGCGGTAGGATGGTCGTACGTCCCGGCGGCTCGGGCACGGAGGGGATCGCCCGTGAGACTTCGCTCGCTGCTCCCTCTGGGAACGGTCATCCTGCTCGCGTGCTGCGTCTGGCAGCGGCCGGTGCCTCCGAGCGGGGGCGTGCCGGCGGAGCCGCCCGCCGCGACGCCCCCCGCGCCGCGGGCCCTGCCTCCGGCCGCGACGGGCGTCGTCGAGGGAAAGGTCCCGTCCGCCGACGGGGTCCCGATCCACTACCGCGCCGATGGCACCGGCGGGACCGCGCTGGTGTTCGTGCACGGCTGGTCGTGCGACGGCGGGATCTGGAAGAACCAGGTGCCGTTCTTCACGTCCGCCTACCGGGTGGTCACGCTCGACCTCGCGGGGCACGGCGCGTCCGGCTCGGGGCGCGCGAATTGGACCGTCGAGGCTTACGCCGAAGACGTCAAGGCGGTGGTGCAGAAGCTCGGTCTCGAGAAAGTGGTCCTGATCGGTCACTCGATGTCGGGACCGATCACGGTCGAGGCGGCGAGGAGGATGCCCGGCCGGGTCGTCGCGCTGGTCCCCGTGGACACCTTGCAGGATCTGTCCGAGAACCCGGACCCCGATGCCTGGGCGGGGATCATCCAGAGGATGCGCGAGGACTTCAGGAGCGCGACGACCGAGTTCGTGCACGCGCTGTTCCCCGAGCGCGCCGACCCGGCGCTGGTGAACAAGGTCGCCTCGGCCATGGCGGCGGTGCCCCCGAACATCGCCATCGAGACGCTCCTGTCGGTCTCCCGGTACGACGTCCGCCCCGCGCTCGCGCAGCTCAGGGTGCCGATCCGCTGCATCAACGGGGACAAGTGGCCGACCGAGGTGGAGCGGAGCCGAACGGTCTACCCGCGTTACGACGCGGTGATCCTCCCCGGCCTCGGGCACTTCCCGATGCTCGAGGCGCCGAAGGAATTCAACGAGAGGCTCCGGGAGGTGGTCCGCGAGGTGGCGGGCTGAGTCACGCCCTCGCGAAATCGACGAACCCTCGCTCCACGTCGGTGGAGATCAGCTGAACGCGGACCCGGTCGCCGACGTCGAGGCCCTGGGACCCCCGCTCCACGCGTCCCTCCACCGGGGGACGGAGGAGCCTGACCCAGGTCCCCTTCGGCGACGCCCCTGTGACGATCGCGTCGAAACGCTCGCCGACCCGACGCTCGAGCAGGAGCGCGCCGGCGGACTTCCTCACGCGGCGCTCGACCTTGGCGGCGTCGTCCTCCTTCAGCGTGCAGTGCTCCGCCAGCGACGACAGCTCCGGCGCCGTGTAGGGGACCGCCGATCCCGAGAGCGCCGACTTCACGAGCCGCTGCGTGATCAGGTCCGGGAACCGCCGGTTGGGCGCGGTGGAGTGGGCATAGTCCCGGACCGCGAGGCCGAAGTGGCCGGGGGGCTCGTTCCCCGGAAGGTCGAGAACGTACTCCCCCTTGCCGATGAGCTTGACCACGGCGAGCGACAGGTCGGGGAACCCCACGGGATCGGCTTTCTTTCTCTTCGCGAGGAAGGTCTCGAGCGCCACGGCCTCCGGCTCCGCGGGGAGCTTCTCTCCGAGAGTGGACGCGAGGTCGACGATCCTCCCCCAGCGCTCCGGGGCGCGTAGCACGCGGCGGACGGTCGGGTAGTGCCGCGACTCGAGGAACGACGCGGTCGCCCCGTTCGCGGCGATCATGAAGTCCTCGATGATCTGCTTGGCCCGATCCTTCGGGTCCACCTCGAGGTCGGTGAGCAGGTCGCCGTCGAACACCGGCCTCGCCTCGATCGTCTCGAGGCCGAGAGCGCCGTGGAGGTGCCGGAGGTCGTGGAGGCGCTCCGCGATCCGGTCCTGGAGCCGCAGCTGCTCGTCGAGGCCGGGCACGTTCCCGACCTTCGGAGGCGGCGGCGCCGCGCCGTCGAGCCACGCGGCGACGCTCCGGTAGGCCAGCTTCGCGTGGTTCAGGACCCGCGCCCGGTAGAGATCGGCCTCGGCGAGCGCGCCGTCGCTCCCGAGGACCATGTCCACCACCAGCGCGATCCGCTCCTCGGCCTCGTTGAGGGACGTGAATCCGGTGGACAGCTCCAGGGGAAGCATCGGGAAGATCGCCCCGGCCGTGTAGACCGACGTGGTGTTCCGGGCGGCGTGGCCGTCGATCGCCGTTCCCCGCTCCACCAGCGCGTCCACGTCCGCGACGGCGACGAGGATGCGGACCCGGCCGCCCGGAAGCTCCGCCGCGACCGTGAGCTGGTCGAGGTCGCGCGAGTCGTCGTTGTCGATCGACGCCCAGAGCAGCTCGCGGAGGTCGCGAAGGGAGTCCCCGGCGCGTGCGGGGGACGCGATGCCCGCCACCTCCCGGCGGACTTCCGGCGGGAAATCCGGCTCGAGCCCGCGCTCGATCATCGCCTGCCGCGCGATGGCGGCAAGATTCGCCCGGTGCCCTCGCTCGTCCCGCTCCATGCGCGCCTCCTTCGAGAACGGCCGACATTGTATGTTGCGCCGGGCTCGGATGGGCGTACCTTCATGCCCACCGTCATCCCACGGCGGCATCCCCGGCCTCCAAAGGAGTCGACATGTCCTCGAGCGTCCCGGCCCGCGTCCCCGCCTCGAAGGTTTTCCTCGTTGCGTCCGGCCTGATCGCCCTGGTCGCGCTCCTGGGGCGGCTCCCGGCCCTGGCGCAGGAGGGGAACGCGAAGTACTTCGTGGATGTCCGTCTCGACGGCCTCGCCCGGGCCCGGGACCTCGCCGCCGCCGGCTTCGACGTCGCGGGCGTGAACCGCGCCGCGCTCACCGCGGGTGTCGTCGCGTCCTCGGCGGACCTCGACCGGCTCACGGCGATGGGCTTCAAGTTCGAGGTCCGGCAACGGATGACCACCGGGCGCGCTCCCGACGCGCTCCAGGACTACACGGACCCGCAGGAGCTCTCGACCTTCATGGACCAGGTGCAGGCGGCCTACCCGACCCTCGCGAAGAAGTTCGTCCTCAAGGACACGCTCTTCGAAGGGCAGAAGCAGTACGCCATGAAGATCACCAAGGACGTCTCCACCGACAACGACCGCCCGGCATTCATCCTGGATGCCCAGCACCATGCGCGGGAGGTGATGACCGCGGAGATCGCCCGCGACGTGATCGACTACCTCACCCGCGTGTATGTGAACGGGGATCCGCTCGACCCTTCGGCCCAGGCAAAGGTCCAGCGGTGGGTCGACAACGTCGACATCTGGGTCGTCGGGAGCGTGAACCCCGACGGCGCCATGTACGTGTTCCAGCACGACACTTCCTGGCGGAAGAACCGCCGCCCGAGCTGTCCCGTGGACGTCAACCGGAACTATCGCTTCATGTGGGGCTCCTGCAACGGGTCCACCAGCGTTTGCACCGACGAGACGAATCGCGGCGCCTCGGCCGAGTCCGAGCCGGAGACCCAGGGAATGGTCCAGCTGGTCCAGGACGTCCGCCCGTTCTACGCGCTCACCTACCACTCGTACGGCGAGTACCTGATGTACAGCTACGGCTGCACCGACCCGGACGAACTCGCCGCGATGGACGAGGTCGCCCAGGGGCTGAACGACATCCTGCCGAACGATGCCGGACAAACGGGCCAGTGGCTCACCGGCCCGATCTGGTCGACGATCTACCCCGTCGACGGCGGCAGCTCGGACACCCAGTACGGAGCGTTCGGGGCGTACGCCTTCGCCATTGAGGTCAACTCCTCGTCCTTCCAGCCGGACTACGCCACCTGGCGCAACATCACGGTCCAGCGCCAGAGGACCGCGTGGCAGTATTTCCTCGACAAGATCCTCGACGGCCCCCAGATCCGGGGAAAGGTCACCGACGCCGCCACGGGCCTGCCGCTCGCGGCCGAGGTCGACGTGCAGGAGGTGACGTTCACCCACGGGGAGTCGCCGCGCACGGCGGACGCGAAGGGAAACTACCACTGGCTCGCCCAGAACGGCCGGACCTACCACCTCACGTTCTCGATGCCCGGCTACTGCTCCGAGACCCGAACGGTGACCGTCGGGGCCGAGCCCGCCACCCTGGACGTCGCGCTGGGACACCCCTCCGCCCCGTCCGGGATCGCCGCGACGGCGAACGGCGACAACCGGATCGACGTCTCGTGGGACGGGGTCGCCGGTGCGACCGAGTACCGCGTCTACCGCGGGCTCGCCCCGGGAGGGCCGTACGGGCTCGCCGGGACCGTCGCGGCGCCCGCGACGACGCTCGCGGACAGCCCGGTCTCGGCCGGAGTGACCTGGTACTACGTCGTCCGAGCGTACGACCGGTGCGAGTCGCCTTCGTCGGCCGAGGCGAGCGCCTCGACGACGGGAGCCTGCACGCTCGGTCCCGGCTTCGCGGGGGTCGCCGTGGTGACGGACGCCGCGGCGTCCACCTGCACGGTGAACCTCACGTGGGCGGCGGCCTCCGCCCGCTGCGGCGGGCTCGTGACCTACCGGGTGCACCGGAGCGCGACCGCGCCGTTCGTGCCGTCCGCGTCGAACGTGATCGCTTCGGGTCTCTCCACGACGCAGTACTCCGACCACGACGCCGTGGCCTTCGGGACGACGTACTCCTACGTCGTCCGGGCGGTGGATTCCGCGAGCGGCGCCGACGACGGCAACACGCGGACGCTCTCCGCCGCCCCCACCGGACCACTGGTGTCGGGCACTTTCACGGACGACGCGGGGGACACGGGGACCGCCAAGCTCTCCGCCTCCTCTCCCTGGTCGGTGCTGGCCTCGGGCGGAAAGGCGGGCCCCAAGGTGTACGCCACCGGGACCTACTCGAACAACCAGTGCGCCGCGCTCGCCACGCCGGCGATCGCGCTCCAGAACGGGGCGGTCCTGTCCTTCGCGTCGAAGTACGACCTGGAGGGCAACTACGACGCGGGGATCGTCGAGGTCGCGACCGCTCCGCTCTTCGACACCTGGACCCGGCTTGCCACCGTCAACTATCCCGATCGGCTCCTCTACACCGGGAACGCCTGCGGCTTTCCGACGAGCGGCGTCGGAACCGTCTTCTCCCGCACGATCACGACACCGGCGTACCCCGCGTCGAGCTACACCGGCTCGTTGTCCGCGTACAACGGCGCGACGATCAAGCTGCGCTTCTCTCTCAGCTCGGACAGCGGCGTGACCCGCGCGGGGTGGTGGATCGACGACATCCGGGTCACGAACGCTCTCCTGCCGGGGACCTGCTCGCCCGGAACGGCGGGCGGCCCGACGGAGGTCAGCCCCGACGCGTCGCCGATGACCTCGGAGCGCGCGTCACTGGGGAGCGGCGTGGCGCTCGACTACCGTCCCGCCTGCGGTGCGCTCGACAACGCGGTCTACTGGGGATCCGGCCCGATCGCGGGCGCCTCGAGCTGGAGTTCGAGCGCCTGCGCGGTCGGCAACACCGGCCGGGCGGCGTTCGATCCCGGCGACCCGCAGCCCGGCGAGTTCTACTACTTCGTGATCGTGGGGCAGACGAGCACCAAGGAAGGTTCGTACGGCTTCAGCCAAGGGGAATCGGGCCCCGCCGAGCGCCCGGAGGCCGCCGGGGTCGGAGCGTGCGACCGGCCGCAGGAACTCACCGGCGCCTGCCCCTGAGGGACAGAGGACCGGCTCGAGGACAAGGGTTCGGGAAACCGCCGCGGGTTCGCGGTAGGATGTCCCCCCTCCGCCGAAACGGCGGGGCACGGGAGGACCCCTTCATGCTCCGAACCGCCCTGCTCCTGTCCCTGTTCGCGATCCCCGCCGCCGGACTCGCCGTGGCCCAAGCGAGCGAGACGCATCCCTTCACGATCCACGACATGCTGGCCATGGACCGGATCTCGGATCCCCAGGCCTCGCCCGACGGGAAGCGGATCGTCTTCGTCGTGAGCGTGACCGACCTCGACGCCAACAAGCGGCGCTCCCACCTCTGGCTCGCAGGGACGGACGGCGCCGGGCTCCGGCGAATGACCTCGCACGAGGCGGGGGAGTCGAGCCCGCGCTGGGCGACGGACGGCGGCTCGGTGTTCTTCCTCTCCTCGCGCGGCGGCTCGACGCAGGTCTGGCGGATCCCGGTGGACGGCGGCGAGGCGGAGCAGGCGACGAGACAGCCCCTCGACGTCAGCGCCTTCCTCCCGTCACCCGACGGGAAGACCCTCTTGGTCGCGATGGACGTGTTCCCGGACGACACCGTCGAGGGGACCAAGAAGCGGCTCGACGAGATCGCGGCGCGCAAGTCGAGCGGGAGGATCTACGACCGGCTCTTCATCCGCCACTGGGACGAGTGGACCGACGGGCGCCGCTCGCACCTGTTCGCGGTGCCGCTCGCCGGCGGCGCGCCCGTCGACCTGATGAAGGGAATGGACGCGGATTGCCCGGGCAAGCCCTTCGGCGGCGTCGAGGAGATCGCTTTCTCGCCTGACGGGAAGACCCTGGTGTTCTCGGCGCGGGACGCGGGGCGCGAGGAGGCGTGGTCCACGAATTTCGACCTCTTCGCGGTGCCGCTCGCCGGCGGAGCCACCCCTCGGAACCTCACCGCGGACAACTCCGCCTGGGACACCGCGCCCGCCTTCTCCCCCGACGGGAAGGCCCTGGCCTACCTCGCCATGAAGGTCCCCGGCTACGAGGCGGACCGGCGGAGGATCGTGGTGAAAGCGTGGCCCGACGGCTCCGCGCGGGTGCTGACGGAGGGTTGGGACCGCTCGCCCGACACGATCTTCTGGTCGGCCGACGGGAAGACGATCTACGCGTTGGCGGAGAACCTCGGGCAGACCGCGCTCTACGCGGTGGACGCCGCCAGCGGGATGCCACGGCTCGTGGTGGAGAAGGGGACCGTAAGGTCCCCGGTCCTCGCCGGCGACCAGATCGTCTACAGCCTCGAGCACCTGCGATCGCCGGCGGAGATCTACTCGGTCAAGCCCGACGGGAGCGACGTGCGCACCGTCACGCGGATCAACGCGGAGAAGGTCGCCGCCGCCCGGATGGGCGAGCCCGAGCAGTTCTCCTTCAAGGGTTGGAACGGCGAGACCGTCTGGGGCTACGTGGTGAAACCCGCGGACTTCGACCCCGGGAGGAAGTACCCCGTGGCGTTCCTGATCCACGGCGGGCCGCAGGGCTCCTTCGGGAACGACTTCCACTATCGGTGGAACCCTCAGGCGTACGCCGGCGCCGGCTACGCGGCGGTCATGGTGGATTTCCACGGGTCCACGGGGTACGGGCAGGCGTTCAGCGACTCGATCCGCGGGGACTGGGGCGGGAAGCCTCTCGAGGACCTGAAGAAGGGGCTCGCGGCCGCCCTCGAGAGGTACCCCTGGATGGATGGCGACCGGGTCGCGGCGCTCGGCGCCTCCTTCGGCGGCTACATGATCAACTGGATCGCGGGGAACTGGCCGGACCGGTTCCGCTGCCTCGTCTCGCACGACGGCAACCTGGACGAGCGCGCCGCCTACTACGACACCGAGGAGCTGTGGTTTCCGGAGCACGACCATCAGGGGACGCCGTGGTCGAGCCCCGAGGCGTACGAGAAGCAGAACCCGGCCAATTTCGTCAAGAACTGGAAGACGCCGATCCTCGTGGTCCACTCCGGAAAGGACTTCCGCGTCGTGGAGACGCAGGGGATCTCCACGTTCACCGCGGCGCAGCGTCTCGGGATCCCCAGCAAGCTCCTCTACTTCCCCGACGAGAATCACTGGGTCCTGAAGCCGGCGAACAGCCTCCTGTGGCACGAGACGGTGCTCGCATGGCTCGATCGGTGGACGAGGGGGGACAGGAAATAGGGGAAGGGGCCGGCCGTCCGGCCGGCTCTCCCCGCGCGCGATGAAGGCGGTCGAGGACGGGTTGCGGCTCGCGCTTTCGCTCTGATGCGGACGCTTGCCCCTCGTTGTTGCTAGAATCCATATTCAAGAACGAGGCGGCCCGAGCCGCCGCCCGCGCGACCCTCGAACCGATCCGCCCGGCGCGACCACGACCGCGCGCACGGCCACGGAGCCAGCATGTACGACATCGAATCCTCCTTCGATCAGCAGATCCTGAGCCTCCCCAGGAACCGGCCGACGATCGTGTTCACCGAGGCCCTCGATCCCCGCATCGTCGAAGCCGTCTGCCACCTGACGCGCTTCTGCCGTCCGGTGTTCCTCGCGCCGGAGGCGGAGGTGCGGGACGTGATCGAGAGGGAACTCCGCCACGTCGATTCCAACCGGGTCGAGTACGCGATGTCGGAGAGCGCGTTCGTCGACATCGGGGAGCGCGACGACCTCTTGGAGGAGTTCGCCCGCTGCTACATGGACGAATGCGCCACGCCAGGAGCGAAGCCCACCCTGGACGACGCCCGGAGATACGTGCGCGAGCCGGGGCACTTCGGCATCTGCGCGGTGAAGCTGGATCACGCCGACACCGTGGTGGGCGGCGCGCAGCACCCTCCGAGGGACTACTTCCGGCCGATGCTCCGGATCCTGAAGAAGCAGGACATCCAGTGCGAGGCGGGGGTGTTCGTCCTCCCCGACGAGCACCCGGGGAACGTGTTCCCGCAGAACATCGTGGTGTTCGGCGACGTGGGGGTGAACGCCTCGATGACGCCGGACGTGCTCGCCCACGTGGCGGTCGGCACGTGCGCCATCGCACGGGACCTGTTTCCCGTGGAGGAGCTGCCCGAGATCCGCGGCACCATCGTGTCGTACTCGAATCGCGGCTCCGACGAGGGACCTTCGCCGGACCTCGTCCGGCAAGCGACCGCCCTGGTCCCCGAGATCCTCGAGGAGCGGATCGACCACGGCCCGCGATACGCGACCATCAGGATCCGCGGCGAGGTCAAGGTCTCGGTCGCGCTGTCGCAGCGGTCCGCCACGTACTACCAGCGGGAAGGCGACGGGATGTGGGAGGGAGGCTCGAACGTCATCATCTGCCCGAACATCGACATGGGGAACTTCCTGTACTTCCTCTACGCGACGAGGTACTCCCGCGCGAAGAAGTTCCCCGTCATGTTCGGGATCAGGTTCCGCGGCGTCGACCTCCCGATGGACTGCACGCCGGAGGACGTCCGTCTCGCGGTCAAAGCCTCGGTGCTCCGGATGCACCGGTTCGGCGAGTGGAAGAGGACGCCCCGCGACACGTTCTTCCGCCGCCACCGGGTGCTGGCCGTGAACCCCGGCTCCACCTCGACCAAGATCGCGATCTACGAGGGGGAGGAGGAGGTGTTCGCGAAGGAGATCGAGCACTCGGCGGAGGAGCTGGCGCCGTTCGAAGGAAAGAGCGTGACGGCCCAGTTCCTGTTCAGGAAGAACGCCATCCTCGGGATGCTCCAGGAGAACGGTCTGACGCCCGACGACATCGACGCGGTGTCCGCTCGCGGCGGCCTCCTGCGGCCGATCCCGCACGGGACGTACACGGTGTCCGACGTGATGGCCGAGGACCTCAAGACCGGACGGAGGGGGGAGCACGCCTCGAATCTCGGCGGACTGATCGCGCGCGAGATGGTCTCCGGCACCGGCCGGCCCGCGTTCATCGTGGACCCCGTCGTGGTCGACGAGGCGCCGGAGCGGGTGAAGATCACCGGCGTCAAGGCCCTCCGCCGGAAGGTGGTCAGCCACGCCCTGAACCAGATCTCCACCGCCCGCCGCTACGCCGAGGAGCACGAGACCTTCTACGAGAGGATCAACGTGATCGTCGCCCACATGGGGGGCGGGATCTCCGTCGGCGCCCACAAGCGCGGACGGTACATCGACGTGAACAACGGTCTCGACGGAGAGGGGCCGTTCAGCCCCCAACGGTCGGGCTCCCTCCCGCCGGGGCAGCTGATCGATCTCTGCTTCTCCGGGAGTCTGACCCACGCCGACTTGAAGAAGCTCAACAAGGGACGGGGCGGCCTCATCGATCTGCTGGGCACGGCCGATCTCCGCGAGGTCGAGCACCGGATCGACGCGGGGGATCGGCGGGCGGCGGAGGTGTTCGAGGCGATGGCGTACCAGATCGGCAAACAGATCGCCTCGATGGTCCCCGCCTTCGACGGCGAGCCGGTGGAGCGCATCCTGCTCACGGGCGGGATGGCGCGCTCCGGGCGGCTCGTCGCGGCGATCGAGCGGCTCGTGACCGCGATGGGTTGCGGGGTCAGCGTCTACCCGGGCGAGAACGAGATGCTCGCCCTCGTGAAGGGAGCCCTGCGCGTCCTCTCGGAGAAGGAAGAGCCGAAGCGATACGACGCCGGGACCCCGGCCTGAGCCTCTTCCGGCGAGGTCAGCTGGCGGTCAGGGCGCCGAGCGCGATCGAGTAGGTCTTGGTCTTCACCGTGTCGCCGCGCGACGAGAGGATCGCGGGGGCCCGGGCGCCGGCCACCATCGCGCCGAGCTCCGCGCGCGCGAGCTTCGTGTTGGTCTTGTAGAACACGTTTCCCGCGTCGAGGTTCGGGAAGAGGAGGCAATCGGCGTCTCCCGCCACCTCGCCGCCGATCCCCTTGATCTCCGCCGACTCCCTGTCGATCGCGGCGTCGAGGCCCAGCGGGCCGTCGACGAGAGCCCCCTTGATCTGCCCCCGCTCGGCCATCTTCGCGAGGATCGCGGCGTCGAGGCACGCCTTGACCTTCGGCAGGACCTGCTCGGACGCGGCCACGACCGCGAGCTTCGGGCGCTCGATCCCCAGGGCCTTCGCGGTCCTGATCAGGTACTGGGCGATGGCGATCTTCTCCTTCAGCTCGGGCTCGGGGATGACGGCGACGTCGCCGCAGACGATCAGCTTGTGGTAGTTCGGGCTCTCGATCACCGACACGTGGCTCAGGATCGCCCCGGGATCCATGAGGCCCCGCTCCTTGTCGAGGATCGCCCGCATGTACTTGTCGGTGGAGACGAGCCCCTTCATCAGGATCTGCCCCTCGCCGGCGTTGATCATCGCCACGGACCGCGCGGTGGCCTTCATCTCGTCGGGCTCGTGGACGATCGCGAATCTCCCGGGATCGATACCTTCCCGCACGCACGCCGCCCGGATCGCCGCCTCGTCGCCCACGAGGGTCGCGTCCACGATGCCGAGCTCCACGGCCCGCCCCACCGCCCCGACCGTGTGCGGATCGTTCGCGTAGGCCGCGATCAGGCGCTTCCGCGGGCGGCTCTTGAGCGCGTCGATCATCTGGTCGAGTCGGGTGATCGGCATGACGGCGTCTCCTGGAGGCTCCCCCGGGGTCGCGGTGGGAGCGGGGCGGCAGGATACCGCAGCCTGAGGTCGGGGTTCCAGCGCGGGGGCCGCGTGACGGAACGCCCTCGGTCCGGATCCGATCGACCGTCCGACCTACTTCTTCGTCTTCGTCCCTCGCGTCACCTCGATGCGGTGCGCCTTGGTGTCCACCACGACCCGGGTCCCGTCCAGGAGATCGAGGCCGAGCTGGCCGGACACCTCGACGCCACCGAGGCGGCTCCGCATCGTCAGGTCGGCGGCGATCAGCTCGCGCCCCTCCGACGCCAATCCCTGGAAGGCCAGCGCGATGCCCCGCACCGGCCGCGCCCCCGGCATCGTGCCACCGAAGCCGCGCACCGGGATCTCCGCGCCGAGGCTCGCCTTGGGTGCCGACTTCGCGAGGGTCAGGGACACCTGGCTCGACGTCGCCCCGGTGTCCAGCATGAACAGGCCGCCGGCGCCCTCGCCGGCTTCGACTCGAACGAGCATCTGGCCCGCGATCGACCAATAGGGACTCCCGCCCGGCTCCTCGGCGGGGGGCTCGAGCACGAGCCGGCTCCGCTCGAGGTCCAGCGTGACCCGGTACCCCTCGAAGACCGGCAGGCCGAGAACGCCGTGGTACCGGCCCGTCGGCTCGATTTCGTCGGTCGTCGTCGACACCAAGGCGTCGGCGAATCGGAGGTCGCCGAGAGCGATCGCCGGCAGAAGGCCGCGCCGCGTGGTCTGGCGCCCGCCTCCTCCTCCTCCGAACACGGTCTCCTCGGACAGCGGGACGAGCCCCCCCCTCCTCGCGATCCGCTCCAGCAGGAAGAGGCCTCCGCTGCCGGTGTCGAGGAGGAGGCGCGTGCGCTTTCCCTCGCCGAGGACCGCCTCGACGAGGTAGCCTCGGTTCCGTCCCGCGACGCCGGGCAGGGGATACAGGGGCAGCTCGAGCCGGGCCGGCCGACTCTTCGGGATCCACACCTGCCGCTCGCCGAGCGCCGTGTAGAGACGCATCGTCCCGCGCGCCCCCTCGATCCGGTCCGGGTCGTCCCCCTCGCTGATCCCGAGGTACTTCGCGAGCCGGGCGATCGTCTCCGCGCGCGTCGGCGCTGCGCCGGCCGACCAGTACACGACGAAGCGATCGTCGGGCGCCGCCCTCAGCGCCCGATCGAGGAGGGCGATCCCGGCGTCTTCGCTCCCTTCGGCCGTGCGGACGAGGCCCAGGACGGCCAGCGCCCTGGCGGAGCGCGGCTACGTGGAACGGAGCGCCGACGGGGCGCGCTACGCGCTGGGCATGAGGCTCTTCGAACGGGCGTCCAATGTGCGCCGCGAGCTGAAGGACGTGGCCCACGAGTTCATGCTGGAGCTGCACCACCGCTTCAACGAGACCGTCAACCTGGGGGTGCTCGACAACGGGGAGGTGCTGTACCTCGACATTCTCCAGAACTCCCGGCCGTTCCGCAT
>JAIQFR010000102.1 GCA_020073205.1 Terriglobia bacterium | reverse complement strand
GCTGTTGGGCGTTCGCGAGCCCCGGGTAGCGCCGCGTCACCTCCTTCAGCTGCTCGATCGCCTGCTCGAACAGGCCGTACTTCTCGAAGATCTCGGCCTGGGTGAGTCGCCCAGCCACGCTTTCGTGCTCCGCCGGCCCGAGCGGAACCGCAGGCGCCTCGTATTCGGGGGGGATCGGCGCGGCGGAAGCGCCCGCGGGATCGGCGGCCGGGGGAGCCGGCGCCTGCACGGGGGCCGGCTCGGCCGCCGCAACTCCGGCGCCGCTCTCCTCCGCCGGCAGCCCGGCCGCCTGGGCGACCGCAGGAGCGAGCCCGCGAAGTCGCTCGGCGATCCTCTCCGCCTCGGCGTGCATCGAGCGGGAGCGGTACGCGCGCTCCATGGCCACGAGGGTCGCCACCATGCCGGCGCCGTCCGCGTGCCGCCCTCGCAGATCGAGGAGCCGCTCCAGGGCGGGAAGGTGGCCGTCGGGCTCGACCCCGGCCAAACGCTCGAGGAGAGCGACGACGCGCTCGGGGGCGTCGCGCGTCCATCTGGCCACGAGCGGGTCCAGTGCGGCCCAGGCGATGGCGCTCTCGCCGCGCTCGGCGAACGAGCGCACCACGCTTTCGAACGCCTCGGCAGGCATCGCGTCTGCGAACCGCCCGGTGAGGAGGCGCAGCGCCTCGGCGGGCCGGCCCGCCTGCCCCTCGAGGGCCACCAGGACGACCGCGACGCTCGCCTCCGGCCTTGCCTCGAGCGCCCGGGCGAGGAGAGCGACGGCCTCGGCCGCCCTCCCCTGCGCCCCGAGACAGCGCGCGAGCCCCGAGAGGGCCTCCGGACGCCCCGGGAGCAGATCGAGCGCCCGCCGGTAGATCTTCTCCGCCTCGCCGAGTCGGCCGGCGCCCCGAGCGGTCTCGGCCACCTCGACGAGCGAGCCGGCGGCGCCGGCGGCATCTCCGCCCGCAGCCATCGTCTCCGCGAGGCGAAGGCGGTGCAGCGGGTCATCGGGCTCCGCCGCGACGAGCTTCCGGTAGACCTCGTGGGCCTCGCGGAAGCCCCGCGCCGCGACGAAGCGGTCGGCGGCGTGCAGCAGGTAGCCGCGCGCCTCGCCGGGGAGCTTCTGCTTGAGGTACAGGTCGCCGACACGAAGCAGCACGTCGGGACGGTCCGGCTCGTTCCTCAGGACCTTCTTGAGGATCGCGATCGCCTTGAGGAAGAAACCGCTCCGGGAGTACTCCTCCGCAATCCTGTCGTAGTACGGGAGCGCGTCGCGGTGCCGGCCGATCCGGCTGAGCAGGTCGCCGACCAGGTTCAGCAGCGGGAGGTCCCGCGGGGCCTCCTCGGCGAGACGCTGGTACTCCTCGAGCGCGGCCTGGACCCGCCCCTGCTTCAGGAGCCGCTCCGCGTTCTTGCGTGTCTTGTCGAGGTCGAGTGCCATGATCCGCGCGGCACCTTCGGGCCTATCGAATCCGCTTCTCCTGGATACGCGCCTTCTTCCCGGCGCGGCCCCTCAGGTAGGTCAGCTTCGCCCGGCGCACCTTCCCCTGGCGCACGCGCTCGATCTTCTCCACGATGGGCGAGTGCAGGGGGAAGATCCTCTCGACGCCCACCCCGCCGGAGATCTTCCGGACGGTGAACGTGGCCCGGGCGCTCTGAGGGCCTCCCCGGCGCGAAATCACGTCCCCCTCGAAGACCTGGATCCTCGATTTGTCCCCTTCCACCACGCGAACGTGCACCTTGATCCGATCCCCGGGCCGGAACTCGGGGACGTCCTTCTTCAGAGCCTCCGCCTCGATCCCGCGCAGCACATCCATGACGACCCTCACTCGCGCCCTCGGGGCGCGGTCCCACTGGAAAAACCCTCGATCAGGTCCGGACGCTTGGTCCGGGTCGCATCCGCGGACCTCGCCGCCCGCCAACGCTCCACCGCCCCATGGTCGCCGGAGAGGAGCACCTCCGGGACGGAGAGGCCGCGGAAGCGCGCCGGCCTCGTGTACTGAGGGAACTCCAGGCTCCCTTCGGAGAACGAATCCTCGTCCGCGGCCTCGGAGCGTCCCAGCACTCCGGGCAGGAAGCGCGCCACCGCGTCCACCACCATGAGCGCCGCAAGCTCGCCGCCGGTGAGGACCATGTCGCCGACGCTCAGCTCCTCGTCCGCCAGCGCCTCCCGTACCCGCTCGTCGACCCCCTCGTAGCGGCCGCAGAGCAGCACCAGCCGCTCGTTCGCCGCCAGGCGCTTCGCCACACCGTGCGCGAGTCGCGTCCCTTGCGGCGAGAGGAGCACGACCCGGTCCGGCGACGCCGGGTACCGCTCCTTGATCCACTCCACCGCGGAGAACAACGGCTCCGGCCTCAGGACCATCCCTCCACCGCCGCCATACGTGGCGTCGTCCACCTGCCGGTGTGGTCCCACGCCCCACCGACGCAGGTCGTGCAGACGCACGCCGACCCGTCCCGCGCGCCGCGCCCGCGCCAGCATCCCGTGCGCGAGAGGCCCGAGGAACATCCCCGGGAAGACGGTCACCACGTCGAAGGTCACCGCCGCTCCCCCTCCCCACGCGGCTTCCCGGGGACGAGCCCCTCGGGAAGACTCACTCTCACCCGCCCCGCCGGCTCGTCGATCTCGAGCACGATGCTGTCCGCGAGCGGCACCAGGATCTCGCCGCCGCCGGGGTCCCGGACCACCAGGAGATCGACGCCTCCGGTCGGGATCACGTCCTCCACCCTGCCCAAGGACTCCCCGCGCTCGTCGATCACCTCGAGCGCCATGAGGCGCTCGACCCAGTAGACGCCCTTCGGCAGCACGGGAACCTGTTCGGCGGGAGCGAGAATCCACCGCCCCTTCAGCGAGTCCGCTCGGCTCGGATCATCCACCCCCTTGAGCTTCAGCACGAGCCGGTCGCGGTACGCCCGGCTCCGCTCGACCTCGAATCGTGCCGGCTCGCCGCGGTCGAATTCCGCCGGATCCCCGACCAGCACCGCGGTGAGCGCTCGCCACCTTCCGGCGTCACCCGACGCCACCCTGACCGTCAGCTCGCCGCCGAGCCCGCGAAAGCCGGAGACCCTCCCCACCGGAAGGGGCCGGTTCACGGGGCTACTCGAGGATTTCGAGGACGACCCGCTTCCGCAACTTCATCCCCGCCGCGGCCAGGATCGTCCGGATGGAGCGCGCGGTCCTCCCCTGCTTCCCGATCACCTTGCCCAGATCCTCCTGCGCGACCCTGAGCTCCAGGACCGTCGTCTGCTCGCCCTCGATCTCCGTGACCCTGACGTCGTCCGGCTGGTCCACGAGGGCCTTCGCGATCAGCTCCAACAGTTCCTTCATGGGCGCTCCCTCTGCCGAACGCTCCACGCGGGGCGGCCCCGCGGTCAGCGACGCCTCACGCCTCAACGCCCTTCGCTCGCTCGATGAGGCTTCGCACCGTCTCGGAGGGATGGGCTCCTTTCCGGATCCAGTCCTCGGTCCGCGCCAGGTCCAATCTCACCGTGGGAGGGTCCGTCGAGGGATCGTAACTCCCCAGGGTGTCCACCGACCGGCTCACGGGAACCTGCCGGGAGTCGGAGACGACCACCCGGTACTGGGGCTCCTGCCGGGCTCCCATCCTCCGCAGTCGAATTCTCAACACACTCGCCTCCTCCAGGCGCCTCAGCGCTCAAAACGCTCAATATAGCCTATCGCCCGAGAAAGGGCAGCCGGGCGCTCTTCTTGCCTCGCGTCGTCTGAAGCGTCCGCATCATCCGCCGGATCTGGGCGAACTGCTTGAGGAGGCGGTTGATCTCGGGGACGCCCTGTCCGCTCCCGCGGGCCACGCGGCGCTTGCGGCTCCCGTTCAGGATCTGCGGGTTCGCCCGCTCCGACGCCGTCATCGAGTCGATGATCGCGACGACGCGGCCGACGGCGCCGGCATCCAGGTCGGCCTCCCGGACGGCCCCCATCCCGGGCAGCATGCCCGCGAGGCTCTTGAGAGGGCCCATCTTTCGCAGCATCCGGAGCTGGTCGCCGAACTCCTGAAGGGTGAACTGGTTCTTGCGGATCTTCTTCTCGAGGTCGCGCGCGCGGTCCTCGTCGAACGCCTCCTCCGCCTTTTCGATCAGTCCGAGGATGTCCCCCATGCCGAGGATGCGGCCCACCATTCGGTCGGGATGGAACGGCTCGAATTCCGTGGGGCGCTCGCCGATCCCGACGAACTTGATCGGGACCCCGGTCACGTGACGGATCGAAAGGGCCGCGCCGCCGCGGGCGTCGCCGTCCAGCTTCGTCAGGATCACGCCGGTCAGGCCGAGCGCGCGATGGAACTCGCCGGCGGAGCGTACGGCGTCCTGGCCCGTCATGGCGTCGGCCACGAACAGGATCTCCGAGGGGCTCAGGGCTTCCCGAAGCGCTCGAAGCTCGTTCATCAGGGCCTCGTCGACGTGCAGCCGCCCGGCGGTGTCCACCAGGACCGTGTCGTAGCCGGACCGCCGCGCCTCGAGCGTGCCGTCGCGGCCGATGGCCAAAGGATCCCGGGTCCCGTCGTGCTCGAAGACCTTGAGGCCGACGGAGCGGCCCACGCGGACGAGCTGCTCGACGGCGGCGGGGCGATAGATGTCCGCGGGCACCAGCATCGGGTAGCGCCCCCCGTTCTTCAGCCAGAGCCCGAGCTTCGCCGCGGTCGTGGTCTTGCCCGAGCCCTGGAGCCCCACCAGCAGGACGACCGAAGGCGGCTGGGGTGCGAACCTGAGGCGCCCCGGCTCGGAGTCCCCGAGGAGTGCCTCGAGCTCGCTCCGGACGATCTTGATCACCTGCTGCGCCGGGCTCAGGCTCTTCAGGACCTCCTCGCCCAGCGCCTTCTGCCGCACCGCATCCAGCAGCGCGCGCACGACGCCGACGTGGACGTCCGCTTCGAGGAGCGCCAGCCGGATCTCCCGCAAGCTCTCGTTCAGGACGGACTCGCTCACCCGAGCCTGCCCGCGGAGGGTCCTGAAGATCCCCTGCATGCGATCGGACAGACCGTCGAACACGGAGCCCTCTGAGCCGGCTGGAAAGGTGCGCGTCGCGAAGGGCCGCATTATAGCGGCGGGCGCGTCAAGACGTCCAGATCGGCGACCCGGCTCAGACCGACTCGAGCAGGTGTCCCAGCTTGAGCTTCTTCGTCCGGAGGTACTCGATGTTGTCCCTGAGCGGCGGCAGCTCCAGAGGAACCCGCTCCACCAGCTCGAGCCCGTACCCCTCGAGGGCGACGTACTTGCCAGGGTTGTTCGTCATCAGCCGGAGCCGGCGGATGCCCAGCTCGTAGAGGATCTGCGCGCCCACGCCGTAGTCCCTGTGGTCGGCCTCGAAGCCGAGAAGGAGGTTGGCCTCCACCGTGTCCTTGTGGTGGCGGTCCTGAAGCTCGTACGCGCGCAGCTTGTTCCCGAGGCCGATCCCGCGCCCCTCCTGGCGGAGATACAGGAGCACGCCCTTCCCCTCCGCCGCGATGAGGTCCATCGCCTTGTGGAGCTGCGCGCCGCAGTCGCACCGCGTCGAGGCGAAGACGTCCCCCGTCAGGCACTCCGAGTGGACGCGCACGAGCACCGCCTCTTCGGGCCGCGGATCGCCCATGACCAGCGCCACGTGGGTCTGGTCCTCGAGCTCGTAGTGGAACGCGTGGATCCTCCACGGCCCGCGCTCCGTGGGAAGGTCGGGCGACGCGACCCTCGTGATCAGGCGCTCGGTCCGCATGCGGTGGCGGATCAGGTCGGCGATGGTCAGCATCCTGAGGCCGTGCCGCTCGGAGAACTCGCGGAGCTGCGGCAGGCGGGCCATGGTCCCGTCGGCGTTCATGACCTCGCAGATCACCGCCGCCGGCTTGAGTCCGCTCAAACGGCACAGATCGACCGACGCCTCGGTCTGCCCCGCCCTCTTCAGCACGCCCCCCTTGTGGGCGCGCAGCGGGAAGACGTGGCCGGGGCGCACGAGGTCCTCCGGCCGGGTCGTGGGTTCGACCGCGACCCTGATCGTCCTCGCCCGGTCGGCCGCGGAGATCCCGGTGGTCACGTCGTGCCGAGCCTCGATGGAAACGCAGAACGCGGTGCCGTACCTCGAGGTGTTCTCCTCCACCATCAGCGGGATCTTCAACGCGTCGAGGCGCTCGACGGTCATGGGGAGGCAGACCAGTCCCCGTCCGTGGGTCGCCATGAAGTTCACGATCTCCGGCGTGACGTATTCCGCGGCGCAACAGAGGTCCCCCTCGTTCTCGCGGTCCTCGTCGTCGAGGATGACGATCATCCGGCCGCGGCGCAGGTCCTCGATCGCCTCCTCGACGGTGGCGAAGCCGCGCGCTGCCGGGCTGTCCCTGTCCGTCATCTTCCGCCGATCCCTCCCGGGCGTCTTCCCGCCGACCGCCGGAATCCGCCGGCGGCGCCAGCGTCCACCAGCCTCTCAAGATAGCGCGCGAGGAGGTCCACCTCCAGATGCACCTCGTCCCCCGTCGCGAGCGCGCCCAGCGTGGTCCGCGAGATCGTCTCGGGGACGAGCGCGACCTCGAAGCTACGCGAGGTGACGGAGGCGACCGTGAGCGACACCCCCTGGATGGCGATCGATCCCTTCTCCGCGACGAATCGGGCCAGGGGGCCCGGCAGATCGAGCCGGGCCCGCCGATCGTCCCCACGCCTCGAGATCCTCAGGACCCGCGACGTTCCGTCCACGTGCCCCTGCACGAGGTGGCCCCCGAGACGGTCGCCGACGAGGAGCGCCCTCTCGAGGTTCACCCGCCGGCCGGCCCGGGCCTTCCCGAGGGTGGTTCTCGAGACCGTCTCCGCCACCACGTCGAACGAGAGGCGGTCCCCCTCGATCGCGCTCGCGGTCAGGCAGACGCCGTCCACCGACACGCTGTCGCCTCGCCGGACCCCCCGAGCCGGAAGTTCGGACTCCACCGTCAGTCGCATCGAGCCCGCGCGCCGGAGCGCTGCGGTCACGGTTCCGACCGCCTCCACGATTCCCGTGAACATCGTCCCCTCCTCGCTCGCCGCGCTCAGGCCTGCGCCCGGTGGATCGCGCCCACGAGCAGCACGTCCTCCCCGAGGGGAATCCGGTGCTCGACCTCGATCCGGACCGCGGCGTCGGGAGACGCGGGAGCCTCGAGGTCGAGGAGCGGCGTCCCGCCCCGAGCGCCGAGCAGGATCGGCGCGGTGAAGAGGTCCACCCGGTCGGCGAGCCCGGCCTCGAGGAATCCGGCGAACGTCCTCGCGCCACCTTCCACCAGCACCGAGAGAACGCCGAGCCCACCGAGGTCGCGGAGCACGGCGGCGAGATCGAGCCGGCCTCCCGGTGCGGGGACGGCCACCACGTCCGCCCGTCCCTCGAGGAGCGCAACGCGCCGCGGAGACGGGTTCGGCGCCGTGTAGATCCGGACCCTGCCACCGCCCTCGTGGAGCATGCGGGCGGCCGGGTCGATGTCGAGGTCCGGCGCGAGGACCACTCGAACCCGGTCCGCGCGGACCCCATGGAGCCTCACCGTCAGCAACGGATCGTCCCGTCTCACGGTCCCGGAGCCGACCAGCACCGCATCGTGCCGGAGGCGAATCCGGTGAGCGAAGATCCTCGCCGAGGCCCCCGTGATCCAGCGCGACGCCCCGCCGCCCGCCGCGATCATCCCGTCGGCGCTCGCAGCAGCCTTCAAGGTCACGAGCGGCCGGCCCGCGGTGTGCACGTGGAGGAACGGCGCGTTGAGGCGGCGTGCCTCGCGCTCGAGCGGCCCGACCTCCACCTCGATCCCGGCCTGTCGAAGCCGTGCGAACCCGCGCCCGTCGACCTCGGGGTTCGGGTCGGTGATCGAGGCCACGACCCGCCGGACCCGGGCGCGGACCAGGAGGTCGGCGCACGGCGGCGTCCGGCCCCGGTGGCTGCACGGCTCCAGGTTGACGTACACCGTGGCGCCGCAAGCGCGCTCGCCGGCCTCGGCCACGGCACCGGCCTCCGCGTGGGCGTCGCCCGCCGCGCGGTGGAAACCCCGGCCGACCGGCTGTCCGTCTCGCACCAGAAGACAGCCGACCCGCGGGTTTGGGCTCGTCGTCCCTTCGCCGAGCGCCGCGAGGGCCAGAGTCTGCTCCATGAAGCGGCGGTCGTCCGCGCTCCCGGGGGAGGAGGTCACGTGCCGGCCTCCGAGCCGAGCAGCCCGTCCACGTACGCGTCGGGCTCGAAGTCGAGCAGGTCGTCCACCGCCTCTCCCACGCCGACGTAGCGGATCGGGACCCCGATCTGGCGGTGGATGGACAGCGCGACGCCTCCCTTGGCGGTCCCGTCCAGCTTGGTGAGGATCACACCGGTGATCGGGACCGCGCGCGTGAACTCCAGCGCTTGACTCACCCCGTTCTGCCCCGTCGTGGCGTCCACGACCAGGAGGACTTCGTGAGGCGCCCCCTCGACCTCGCGTCCGGCGACGCGCGCCATCTTGGAGAGCTCCGCCATCAGGTTCGACTTGGTGTGCAACCGGCCCGCCGTGTCCACCAGGACCGTGTCCACCCCGCGAGGGCCCGCCGACCGGAGGGCGTCGAAGACCACCGCCGAAGGGTCGGAGCCTTCCTTCTGCTTCAGGATCTCGGCGCCGGCCCGCTCCACCCACCGCTCGAGCTGTTCGATCGCCGCCGCCCGGAAGGTGTCCGCCGCGACGACGACCACCTTGCGCCCGCGGGCCCGGTCGCGGGCGGCGAGCTTCCCGACCGTCGTGGTCTTGCCGCCGCCGTTCACCCCCACGACGAACACGACTCGCGGACGCGCTGCGCCGTCCACGGCGACCGTCGAGGCGGGAAGCAGCACCCTGAGCGCGCCGCGCACCGCGGCGCGCAGGCCGTCGCCGTCGAGCGGCTCGCGGCGAGCCTTCTCCCGGACCGACCGCATCACGTCCGCCGTGAGCATAGGGCCGAGGTCGGCCGACAGGAGGCCGGTCTCGAGCTCTTCCAGCACCTCCTCGTCCACGGGGCGGCTTCCCACCACCGACTGCAGCGTCGACGCGAGCCCCTCCCGCGTCCTGGCGAGCCCGTTGAAGAGCTTCTTGAAGACCGAGAACGCCATCAGCGGAACACTTTCAGGAGATCGTCGGATTTCGCGGCGGCCTCGCTCCCCGGCGAAACCTCGATGGCCCTCGTCAGCTTCTCCCGCGCCTTCGAGCGGTCCCCGAGGCGGAAGTACCCGAAGCCCAGGCGGTAGAAGTAGTCGCCGGACGCCTGGTAGCCCGGCCCGGCGACCTCGTACTCGCGCACCGCCTCGTCGAGGCGTCCGTTCCGGTCGAGAAGGGAGGCCAGCTCGAAATGGGCCTGGAAGTACTTCGGGTTGATCTCCACGGCGCGGCGATACTCGCGGATCGCGTCCTCGTCCCGCCCCTCGGAGGTGTAGAGGATGCCGAGATTCAGGAGGACCTTCTCCGGAGTCGGGTAGGCGGGCGCGGCGAGCGCGAGCCGGTACTCCCGCTCCGCGTCGTCCTTCCGCCCCGATCGGTCGTAGAGCGCGCCGAGGTTGTTGTGCGCGTCGGCCATGTCCGGATCGAGTTCGAGGGCCTTGCGGAACGCCGCCTCCGCCCCGTCGTTGCGCCCCGTCATGAAGCAGACCTGCCCGTAGAAGTTCCGGAGACCGGCGTTCGCCGGCTCTGCGAGGATCGCCTTGTCGAGCACGTCGAGCGCCTCCCGGGCTCTCCCGGCCTGGAGGTACGCTTGCGCCATCCGGATCTTGTTGGCGGTGTCCACCTCCGGATCCCGCTTCGGGGGAACTCGCGCGCCGCAGCGCGACAGCGCGACCGCGAGCAGGACGACCACCGCGCCCGACGTCACCCGATTCGCCCAGCCGTTCATCACCCCTCCGCCCCCGGTCCGCGACCCTCGGCCCCGCGCGGCCGCGGCCGACCCGGGAAAAGACAGTATCAGATCGCCTCTCCACGGCGGAACCAGCGGGACAGGAGCGAGCGTCTCGACGGCACGCGCTCGGGAGCGGGCGGCGCCTCCGGCTCCCGTCCCTCGAGAAGCGCCTTGGGACGGTCGATCACCATCTTCCGCGCCTCGTCCTCTCCGACGATCTCCGCCACCGCGCGAAGGGCGCGGCTCAAGACCGGCGGGCGGCCGCGGAGGCCGTGGGCGTCCGATGCCAGCACGTGGACGAGCCCACGGCGCAAGAGCTTCTCGGTGAACTCCTGCGCGTCCTCCCCGAACGTCCCCAGCACGCTGCCGGTGGTAATCTGCCCGAACGCTCCGAGCCGGACCATCTCCTCCCAGCGGCCGATGTCCTCCTGGAAGTAGCGGATCCTCTCGGGGTGCGCGAAGAGGACGACGATGCCGGCGAGCCTCAGCCCGAACAGCGTGTTCTGCAGATCGATCGGGTATTGCGCGAGCGACAGCTCCAGCAGCAGCGTCTTCCCGTTGTCGGCCAGCGTCGGTGCGCGCCCGTCCTTCACCCGCTCCACGAGATCCGGGGCGAGGTACACCTCCGCGCCGGGTGCCAGGGTGAGACCGACGCCGGCCTCGCGCAAGCGAAGGCGGAGACGCTCGACGCCGGCGAGCACCTCGGGCCTCCGGTTCTCGAAGAACCCGTCCTTGCAGTGCGGCGTGGCGACCAGGGTCTCGACCCCGTCCGCCTCCGCGACGCGGGCGAACTCGACCGCCTCGTCCTCGGTCTTGAGCCCGTCGTCCACCCCCGGGAGGATGTGGGTGTGAAGATCGATCAACCGGCCGCCTCCTTCCTCGCCCCGAGCTCCGACGTCAGCGGGCGGCTCATGAGCCGGGCCACCGCGTCGGCGGGAGATCCGTTCTCGAACAGGAGGCGATGGACCTCCTCCACGATCGGCATCTGGACCCCGGCACGTCGGGCGAGGGCGCGCGCCGCCGGCGTCGTGCGAACCCCCTCGGCCACCGACGCGCTGCGGGCGAGAACGTCCGCGAGCCGTTCTCCCCGGCCGATGGCCTGACCGACCCTGCGGTTGCGCGAAAGATCGCAGGTGCAGGTGAGCACCAGGTCGCCGAGCCCCGCGAGGCCGGAGAACGTGTCCGGGAGGGCGCCGAGGGCGACCCCGAGCCGGGAGATCTCCGCGAGCCCTCGGGTCACCAAGGCCGCGAGCGTATCGTGACCGAGCCCGAGTCCGTCGATCACCCCCGCGGCGATCGCGATGACGTTCTTGAGCGCGCCGGCGAGCTGGACCCCGAGCGCGTCCGGGTTCGCGTAGAGCCTCAAGGTGGAGCTGGAGAGGAGATCGCGAAGACGAACCGCGAGACCGAGTTCCTGCGCCGCGACGACCACCGCCGTCGGCACGCCCCGGGCGACCTCCGCGGCGAAGGAGGGCCCCGATAGGACCGCCACCGGCCGCTCCGCCCCCAGCTCCTGCAGCGCGACCTCCGAGGGAATCGCGAGGGTGCCTTCCTCGAGTCCCTTGGAGGCGATCAGCACCGGCACCCCCGGCTCCAGAAACGACGCGAGGCTCCGGTACACGGACCGCGCATGCGGCGTGGGCACCACGGCCAAGGCCAGCGCCGCGTCTCGCACCGCCTCGGCAGGATCGGTGGTCGGCGCGACGCCCTCGGGAACGGCCACTCCCGGTAGGTGCAACGGATTGTCGCGGCGGTCGGCGAGGCGCGAGGCGAGATCGGGCTCGCGCATCCAGATTCGCACCGGGTGGCCGAGGCGCGCGACGTGGATCGCGAGGGCGGTCCCCCACGCTCCCCCCCCGATGACCGCGATCCGGGCCCCGGGCGTCACCGGCGGCCTCCCCGAGGCCTTCCGAAGGTGATCCTGGGCTCCCGCCCGGACAGAAGCCGGGCGAGGTTCGCCCGATGGCTCCAGAGAAGGAGACCGGCCACCGCCGCGCCGGCGGCGACGGTCGCAGACGAGGCTCCGAGCAGCGCCGCCCAGCCGGGGAACGTCACGGCCGCGGCGAGCGAGCCCGCCGACACGCGTCGCGTCAGGCCCGCCGTCACCCCGAACACGCCCAACGCCGCGGCCAGCGGCAGCGGCGCGAGAACCGCGAGCGCGCCTGCGCCGGTCGCGGTTCCCTTTCCGCCGCGGAATCCGAGCCAGGGCGTGAACATGTGGCCCACGACCGCCCCGAGGCACCCCGCCTGGCCCGAGACGCCGTCGCCTGCGCCGATGGCGCCCGCGAGGACCGCCGCGGCGGCCCCTTTCCCGGCGTCGAGCACGAGCGTCCACGCCGCGAGGCCCGGACCGGCGACCCTCAGCACGTTCGTCGCGCCAATGTTGCCGCTCCCGGCCTCCCTCACGTCGCGGCTCGCGCCCCTGAGGGTCAGGAGCCAGCCGAACGGAAGGCTTCCGAGCGCGAAGCCGGCAGCGGCGCCCAGCAGAAGGGCGGCGCTCACGGGACGCCTCCGAGCGGGAACGCCTCGAGCCGGCTGTAGCGAGCACCGTCGGGGTGAAGTTCGCTCCGGAACAGCACGACCTCCTCCGCGGGCACGTCGGTCGCGATCACGACGTCCGCGAGCCCCGGAGCAGAAGGGCGTCCCTCCCTCTGGGCCCGCGCGAGGGTCAGGTGAGCGCGGAACGGACGCTCCTCCGCCTCGAAGCCGAGCTCCCTCGCGGCGCTCTCGAGCGCCGCCGCGAGGGGAACCATCACCGGGGCAGGCGACGACTCCGCCACCCCCACCCACAGGACCCTCGGCCGCGAGGCCGCGGGGAACGCGCCGACACCGCCGACTCGGAACCGGAAACGCGGATGTCCCGCGACGGCGCGGCGCCAGGACTCGCGCTGTCGGGCATCGTCCACCGGCGAGACCTCGCCGAGGAACCGGAGGGTGAGGTGGATCCCCTCGGGCCGAACCCATCGCCATCCGTGACCGTCCCGGCGAAGCCGCTCCTCCAGCGCGGCGACCGCGGCTCTCACCGGCGATGGAAGATCGATCGCCAGGAACAGCCTCATGGGAGTCCTTCCGCCGAGTCGCCCAGGGCCAGCCTCGTGCGCCGCATCAGCTCCTCCACGGCCTCCCTTCCCTCGAGCCCCGCCGGAGGGCGGATCGGCGGGTGGAACCTCACGCTCACCCGAGCGGGGGTGGGCCATTTCCTACCGTGGGGCCAAGCCTCCGCGGAACCGTGGATCGCCACGGGAATCACCGGCGCCAAGCAGCGCACCGCGAGATGAGCGGCGCCGCGATGAAACGTCGCCTGGGTTCCCTTCCCGACAATCCCGCCCTCCGGGAAGATCCCGAGGATCTCCCCCCCCTCGAGGCAGCGCACCGCCGCCTTCAGCGCCTCGACCGACGGCGTCCCGCCGAGGGGTACCGGAATCGCACCCATGCGGCGGTAGAACCACCGGCCCCAGCGCTTATGGTACACGTCCCTCTGCATGAGGAAGGACACCGGACGCGGGCAAGCCCCGCCGACACAGGCGGGATCGAGCCACGACCGGTGCAGCGCGACCACGATCCCGGGGCCCGTCGCGGGAATCCGCTCGGCCCCCTCCACCTTGAATCGGAAGAGCGGCAGCGCGAGGACGCGGAACGCCGCGCGGGCCACGCGGTAGAACGAGCTCCCCGTCACGGCGGCGACGCGGCGGCCCGCGGCCTTCGGGCCCGGTGGGCGCCGAGATCCTCGGGACTCACGATCCCTCCCGAGACGATCAGCTTGAGCCCCTGCTCGATGGTCAGATCGAGATCCACGAGGTCCGCCTCGCGGATGAACAGCACCCATCCGGAGGTGGGGTTCGGGGCGGTGGGAACGAAGACCGGCACCGCGCCCTCGTCGCCCCGAGGCCCCCCGATCGCGTGAAGCCGCTCCTGGGTGACGAACCCGACCGTCCAGACGCCGGACCGCGGGAACTCCACGAGGACGACGCGAGAAAAGGGGCGCTTACCGGTGAGGCTCACCGCGTCCAGCAGTTGCCGGGCGGCGCCGTAGATCCCCTTCACCAGCGGGATCCGGTGCATGGCGGACTCGAACAGCGAGAGGAACCGCCGGCCCACGAGGTTGCCGGTCAGGAGCCCGGCGAGGTAGACGAGGGTGGCGGTGAGCACGACCCCGATCAACGGGACCGCGACCCGCGCGGGCCACCTCTCGAGACCGGGGATCTCCGCCGCCCGGAGCGCCGCGAGCACCCAAGGCGTCACGCGCGCGTTGATCAGGTTGAACAGGATGCTCAGGAGCCAGACGGTGATCAGCAGCGGGAGCACGATCAGCAGGCCGCCGCCGATCCGCCCCCTCACGTGCGCGATGGCACGCCTGATCATCCGCGGGCCTCGAGGTCGAGGCGGCGCGCGAATCTCATGAAGTAGTCCACCGCCGACACCAGCGCGATGATCATCGCCACCCACAGCGCGGCGACGCCGAGGAAGCCGAACCGGAGCCACCGCTCGAGGGTGTTCGTCAGGATCATCAGCGTGATCGCCACGACCTGGCTGACGGTCTTGAACTTCCCCCACGGCGACGCGACGATCACCAGGCCGCGCGCCGCCGCGACGCTCCTGAGCCCCGTGACGGCGAACTCGCGCCCGACGATCACCACCACGATCCAGGCCGGCGCCAGCTGGAGCTCGACCAGCGAGATGAACGCCGAGCCGGTGAGCAGCTTGTCGGCGATCGGGTCCAGGAGCTGGCCGAGGGTGGTGACCTCGTCGCGGCGTCTCGCGAGGAAGCCGTCGAGCCAGTCGGTGGCCGCGGCCGTCAGGAAGATGATCACGCCGACCACCTCGCGCCAGTCGGACATCCAGCTCGCGAGATGGCCGATCCACGCGGCGTAGCCCACGTCCTGCAGTCTCGACTTCACCCACGCCGTGGCCCAAGGCGGCGTGAGCAGCACGACCACGAGGAGCGGGACCAGGAAGATCCGCGCCACCGTCAGACTGTTCGGCAGATTGAGACGCATCGGCGCCCTCGCGCCGGCGAAAGGTACCACGCGGGGGACGTCCGATCCATCCCCCCGCGCGCGGCGGCGGGGAGGAGCGTCGGAAGGATCAGTGGCTCGAGCCGGTCGGGGGCACGGACGAGCCTCCCGCCCCTCCGTTGAGCCGCGCCATCGGATCGATGTCGTCGGTGATCGACAGCGGGCGGTTCAGGCTCACGAAGTCGACGACGTGCCCCGCGGGGGTGTCGTAGTCGATCTGCATTCGTCCGTCGTCGAGGAGCATGATCCCCGGCGAGCGGCTGTCGACGCCTTCGGCGGAGACCGGGTACGCCGCCATCCACCGGCTCTCGAGGAAGAGGCTGAGATAG
>JAIQFR010000101.1 GCA_020073205.1 Terriglobia bacterium | reverse complement strand
TTGTCGAACAGGCCGCCCGTGTTGGTCAGCGAGTCGAAATCACACCCCGACGCGCAGACCGTCTTCGTTCCCGAGTACGCCCCCGCGATCAGGTAGCTGCTCGGGGAGGAGGGCGGCGTGCTCGCCGCCGGCGGGCTCGCCGTGAAACCGGCCGCCCCCGCCGAGGGGTTCACGCTCACGTTCCCCACGTTGTCCTGCGCCGCGACGTAGTACTGGATCCGATCGCCGGCGACGACGCCGCCGACGAGGGCGTAGTCCATGAGGCAGCTGTAGCTGCTCCCGCTCACGTAGGAGCACTGCGTCCCGGTGAACGCTCCGGAGGTTCCCTTGCGGAAGTAGATCACCGGCAGGCCGATCCCGGTCGTCGGCACGCCCGAGAAGTCCGTCACCGTCGCCGCCAGCGTCCGGCTGGCCGTGTCGGTCGTGTTCCCCGGGGGCGTGTACGAGATCGCCGGCCCGGAGAGGTCGATGCCGGTGAAGTTCCCGGCGTCGGCACCGATGTCCGTCGGGGTGAAGCTCGCCCGCGCGTCCCCGTCGTAGTCGTCGGTCACGGTCCCGATCGCGACACCGTTCCCCTCGACCACGGTCGTCAGCGCCGGGTTGATGTGAAGGTCGATGGCGACGATGCCGGTGGGGTCGGCGAACTTCGGATCGCTCGCGAAGCTCGCAGCGTCCTGACCCGTCGCCGTCTGCCACGCCGCGAGGGTCGCCTGGTCGATCGCGTTGAACAGGCCGGTGGTCCCGCCCGTGCCGCTGGCGTAGAGGACGTTGCTGTTGCTCGTCAGCCCGGTCGGGTTCGCGGTGGTCCCACCCACCCGGATCGCGTAGTGCTTGCCCGTGCCCGCCCCGTTGCTGCGCGCATTGACGAAGATGTTGTCGCGGTAGTTGCGGGTGTTCGTCGTGATCGAGCTCTGGAAGGCGAACGTGTTCGCCGTCCCGCCGACCGCCGTCCCGCCGACGTAGACGCTGTTGAAATGGAAGTTGTCCGTCCCCGCGGTGGTCTCGTTGATCCCGTTGATCACGATGCCATTCGCGAGACCGTTCCCCAAGTCGATCATGTTGTTCTGGTACGTGGCCGTCCCGCCGACGACGTAGATCCCGTTGATCGTCGCCGTGGCGCTCGAGCTGGGGGTCGTGAGCGTGTGGATCAGGTTCCGCGCGATCAGATTCGTCCCCGACGACGAGCTGTACACGATCCCCGTCACCGTGACCGCCGCGCTCGCGTTCGAGTTGGCGAGCGCGTAGATCGTGTTCTGCGAGACGGTGTGGTTCGTGCTCGACGCCGAGACGTAAATTCCGACGACCGACGCGCCCGATCCGGTCCCGGTCCCGCCCGCGGCGGTCAGGTTGCGCACCGTATTCCCCGTGATCGTGGCCGCGGGGCTCACGTCGTCGATCCCGTGCACGATCGTGCCGGTCGCCGTCGAGGAAGTCTGGATCGAGTTCGCGACGCTGCCACCCACCGTGTTGCTCTGGCAGGTGAACGTGACGCTCGTCGACGTGTTGACCCTGATGCCGTAGACGTTCGCGGCCCCGGTGCTCGAGTTCCCCGCCGTGATCCCGCCGATCGTGTTGTTCTTGACGGTCCACGCGCTCGTGCCGAAGTTGTAGATGCCCATCACGTCCGCGGCGCTCGAGGAGCTCGACGTGAACGTGAGGCTCCCCGTCGCGGACGGGCTGCCGATCGTGTTCCCGGTCACGTCGCCGACCGTCGTCAGGCCGCTCGAGATGTAGATCCCGCGGAACGCGCCGCTCGAGCTGGTTCCCGCGCCGGCGCCGGACATCGCGATGCCGGCGATCGTGTTCCCCTGGACGCTGGTCGCCGTGGTCGTCCCGACGCTGAGGTAGATCGGGATCAGGACCGACGACGAGCTGACGGCCACGAACCCGTAGGTCCCGGTCCCCGCGCCGCTCGCGTAGCCGATGGTGTTCCCGCTGACCAGGTAGTTGTTCCCCGACGAGTTGGTGATCCAGATCGCCGAGTGCTGGGCGCCCGTGGTCTGGGTCCGCGTCGCCGTCTGGTAGAACCGGTTGTTCGTCACGTTGTCGTCGGTGGATCCGCCGGCGATGTAGACCCCCGCGCTCGTGACCGCCGCGCCGAAGTAGTCGTAGATGTTGTTGCCGTTGATCACGATCCCGCTGTTGTAGTAGGACGACGACGTCGTCGTTCCGTTGATGTAGACCGCCTTGGTCGGCAGGTTCGACCCGGCCGGACCGAGGTTGCAGTACGAGATCGTGTTGTTGTCGTTCCCGTTCGTCGTGGAGGCGTCGGTGGCGAAGTAGATCGTGCCGCCGTTCGTGCCCACCGCCGCCGAGAACGACCCCAGCACCGTCGCGTTCGTCACGGTGTTCAGCGTCGCGCCGTTGATGAACCGGATCGTCGAGGTCCCCGTCGTCGCCGACGCCGTCGTGTTCGAGATCGTCAGAGCGTCGCCGCCCGAGTTCACGCCGTCGATCGTGACGTTGTCCGCGCCGTTCAGGTCGATCATCGGGCTGCCGGCCGTCGTGCCTCCCGAGATCGTCCGCGCCACGCCGCCGACCGGCTTGATCGTGATCGACGTGTAGGAAGCGGAGCCGGAGCCGCTCGCGTTCAGGGTCGCGGTCGCCGTTCCCTCGGCGGTGTTGCCGCAGATCTCGACGTTGATGGTCCCCGTGAAGGTCCCTGCGTTGATGGCGGCGAACGCCGCGCCGAGGGTGGCATAGCCGCCCCCGCCGCCTCCGGTCGCCTCCACGTCGACCAGGTTACCCTGATCGCAGACGCCCACCGCGGCGCGGGCACCCGGCATCATGACGATCGGCGCGACCGCCGACGACAGGACAGCCAGGCACACCGCCAGAAGACTCGTGAAGATCCGCCCGTTTCTCATCGCGCCCCCTTTACCATCCGGTCCCCGCCGCGGCGGAGACGAGCCGCTCGTCGCACGGGGAAATCCCCGCGGACGCTCGCGGCACGCCCATTTCGATAGACAGCCTTCTCGTGATTGCGCAGGCCGACCGCGGCCTGCCTGATTCGACCGACACTCTCTGCCCCCCGTGCCGATAGTGCTTCCTTATACGCCGCCCGAATCAGGCGCACAACCCCTTTTCTCCCAGATCTTTACGCCCAATCCAGGGTGGCCCGATTGAGCCAAGGACCCTGGCCCGTTTGTCGAGCGGACATCGGATCGCGGCGCTTTCCGCCGATCGATAGAATGAGCGCGGCAATCGTCGTCCGTCGCGCGGTCGCGGCATGCGGGAGATGAGATGGCCGAAGACAGGTCGGGTGCGGCGGGCTTGGCCCTCTGGGCCAGGGCGCAGGGATTCCAGCACCTCATGCGGCGCCGGGTGGAGGACATCCTCCTCGTCTCGAGCCTCTACGACTCGTTCATCCTCGCGGAGGACGGCCAGCTCAACGAGCTGATCCTGCACGAGTTCCTCGAGCTGAACCTGCGGCACACCCCGGGGCTCATCCGAGTGTCGTCGGGGGCCGAGGCCGTCGCCCTGGCCCGCGCCGAGCCGCGCTACAACCTGATCATCACCTCGATGCACCTCGGCGACATGGACGCGCTGACCCTCGCCCGGAAGGTCCGGGAGGCCGGACTCGACGTCCCCGTGATCCTGCTGGCGTACGACAGCCGCGAGCTCGGCGACTTCATGAAGCGGAACGACGTGTCGGACATCGACCGCGTGTTCCTCTGGCAGGGGGACGTGAGGATCCTGCTGGCGATCGTCAAGTACGTCGAGGACCGGACGAACGTCGCGCACGACTCGGGGGTGATGGGAGTCCAGGTGGTCCTCCTGGTGGAGGACAACGTCCGCTTCTACTCGTCGTTCCTGCCGGTGATCTATACGGAGATCATGGCCCACTCCCACAGCCTCGTGCCGGAGGGGATCAACCTCTCTCACAAGCTGATGCGGATCCAGGCACGGCCGAAGATCCTCCTCTGCTCCACCTACGAGGAGGCCTGGGCGTGCTTCGAGGCGTACCGGGAGAACGTCCTCGGCATCATCTCGGACATCGAGTTCCCGAAAGGGGGCAAGCTCGACCGCGAGGCGGGTGCCGACCTGGCCCGCAGGGTACGGGCCGTCCAACCCGATATCCCGATCATGCTCCAATCGAGCCACCGCGAGAACGCGTTCCTGGCCCGCGAGGCGGGGGCCGGCTTCCTGATCAAGGGCTCCCCCACGTTTCTCCAGCAGCTCCGCCGGTTCATCGTCGAGAACTTCAGCTTCGGCGACTTCGTCTTCCGCCTTCCCGACGGGACCGAGGTGGACCGGGCCCACGACCTCAAGGATCTCGAGGAGAAGCTCCGCACCGTTCCGGCCGAGAGCCTCGGGCACCACGGCGAGCGCAACCACTTCTCGAACTGGCTCAAGGCCCGGACCGAGTTCTCCCTCGCCCACCGCCTCCGCCCCCGCAAGGTCTCGGACTTCGCGACCCTCGAGGACCTGAGGGCCGACCTGATCCGTTCCATCCAGGAGTACCGGCACGACCTGAAGCAGGGGATCGTCGCCGACTTCGACCGCGAGTCGTTCGATCCCGAGTCCGGCTTCTCGCGCATCGGCGGCGGTTCCCTGGGTGGGAAGGCGCGCGGCCTCGCGTTCGTGAACCTGCTCCTCACGGAGCACGGAGCGCGAGACCGGTTTCCCGGCGTTCGGATCTCGGTCCCGCCGTCCGTCGTGCTGGCCACCGACGTGTTCGACAGGTTCCTCCACGCGAACGGCCTCGGGGACTTCGCGCTCAACGCGGTGGACGACGGGGAGGTGCTCCGCCGCTTCCTCGAGGCCGAGTTCCCTGCGGCGCACCTCGGCGACCTCGAGGCGCTCGTGGGCCGCGCGACCTACCCGCTGGCGGTGAGGTCCTCGAGCCTCCTCGAGGACTCCCAGTACCAGCCGTTCGCGGGGATCTACGAGACGTACATGCTCCCGAACGACCACCCCGATCCGGCGGTGCGTCTCGCGCAGCTCGTCGACGCGATCAAGCGGGTCTACGCCTCGACCTTCTCCACCCGGGCGAAGACCTACCTCTCGACCACCCCGTACCGCCTCGAGGAGGAGAAGATGGCGGTGATCCTCCAGAAGGTGGTGGGCGCGGTGCACGGCGACCGGTTCTACCCGAACTTCGCGGGGGTGGCGCGCTCGTACAACTTCTACCCGACCTCCCCGATGACCACCGAGGACGGGATCGCCGCCGTCGCCCTCGGGCTGGGCGAGACGGTCGTGGACGGGGAGGCCTGCATCCGCTTCTGTCCCCGCTATCCCCGCCACCTCGTGCAGTTCTCGTCGGTCCGGGACGTGCTCCAGAACTCCCAGCGCGAGTTCTGCGCGCTGACCCTTCTCGACGCCGTCCAGGACGCCCCGCGCCCCGCGTTCGAGCTCAAGCGGCTCGGGCTCGAGGCGGCGGAGGAGGACGGGACGCTCTCGCTGGTCGGCTCCACGTACTCTCCCGAGAACGACGCGGTCTACGACGGGATCTCGCGACCCGGGGTGCGTCTCGTGAACTTCGCCCCGATCCTGAAGCACAACCTGTTCCCGCTGGCCGAGATCCTGGATGCCCTGCTCGGGATCGGGAAGGACGGAACCAGCACCCCGGTGGAGATCGAGTTCGCGGTCCGGCTCGCCGCCGAGCCCCGTGAGCCACACGAGTTCGGCTTCCTGCAGCTGCGTCCGCTCGCGCTCTCCCGCGAGATGGCGGAGCTCGCGATCGGAGGCGAGGATCCCCGGAGCGTGCTCTGCTCGAGCCCCGCGGTCCTCGGCCACGGAAGGATCGAGGACCTCCTGGACGTGGTGGTGGTGGACTACCACCGGTTCGACCGCGGCCGGTCCCGCGACGTGGCCCGCGAGGTCGCGCGCCTGAACGCGTCGCTGGCGTCCTCAGGGCTCCCCTACCTGCTGATCGGCGTCGGGCGCTGGGGCTCCGCCGACCCGTTCCTCGGGATCCCGGTCAGCTGGGACCAGATCGCCGCCGCGCGGGTGATCGTCGAGGCCGGCTTCAGGGACTTCAAGGTGACGCCCTCTCAGGGGACCCACTTCTTCCAGAACATCACGTCGAGCCGCGTCGGGTACTTCACCGTGAATCCCGACGCCAGCGAGGGGTTCGTGGACTGGGACTGGCTCGCCGCGCAGCCGGCGGTCGAGGAGATGGAGTTCGTCCGGCACCTCCGCTTCCGCGAGCCTCTGGTGGTGAAGATGAACGGCAAGAGGAACGAGGGGGTGATCCTCAAGCCCGCCGGCCGCTGAGCGCGTCGTGAGCGAGTGCTTCTTCGTCTCCGACTTGCACGGCCGCCGCGAGCGGTTCGGAAAGCTGTTCGAGGCCATCGAGTCGCGGCGCCCCGCGGCGGTCTTCCTCGGCGGCGACCTGCTCCCGCACCCGATGGCGGCGCCCATGCCCGGCGACCCCGCCGGCCACGACTTCGTGAGGGACGAGCTTGCCGCCGGCTTCGAGAGGCTCCGGGAACGGCTGCACGGCAGCTACCCGAGGGTCTTCCTCATCCTCGGCAACGACGATCCGCGCGCCGAGGAGCCGGCGGTGCTCGAGGCTGCCGGGCGCGGCGTCTTCGAGTACGCCCAGCTCCGCCGGATTCGGTGGGGGGACTTCGAGGTGTACGGATACGCATTCGTGCCGCCCACGCCTTTCCAACTCAAGGATTGGGAGCGGTACGACGTGTCCCGCTACGTGGACCCGGGCTGCATCAGCCCCGAGGAGGGGTGGCGCACGGTCGACGTGGGCGAGAGGGAGCCCCGTGTGGCCACGATTCGGGAAGACCTGGATCTGCTCGCGGGAGACGCCGACTTGTCGCGGGCGGTCTTCCTCGTGCACGCGCCCCCCTATCGCACCCTTCTCGACCGCGCGGCGCTGGACGGGAGGATGGTGGACCACGCGCCCCTCGACGTCCACGTCGGTAGCATCGCGCTCCGCCGGTTCATCGAGTCACGCCAGCCGCTCTTGACCCTCCACGGCCACGTGCACGAGTCGGCGCGGCTCACCGGGGCGTGGCGCGATCGTATCGGCCGCACCCACGCGTTCTCCGCCGCGCACGACGGGCCGGAGCTGGCGCTGGTCCGCTTCGATCCCGGCGACCTCGACTCGGCGTCCCGAGAGCTGCTCTGAGCGCCGGCTACGCCTGAAGAGAGCCGATGCGCAGCGGCCTGGCGGCATCGGTAACGGCGCCGATCTTCGCGGCGAAGCTGGTCTGGCGGGCGATGTCGTCGTCCGTCACGAAGTGCGAGTCCAGAAGTCCGTCGGATCTGGCGCCCGTACGCAGGTAGTTCAACTCGTCCAGGCAGAGGCTCCACCCCTCGAGCCAAGCGTCGAGGTCCCGTTTCTGCTCCGCCGAGCCGGCGAAGTGGATCAGGAGGTCGATGTCGCTCGCGGGTCCCGCGGTGGCGTTCTTGGTGGATCCGAACACGTAGAGCCCCTTCACCCCGAACCGCCTCGGGTCGAGCTGGGCGGCGATCCTCTCCGCCATCCGGAGCCGCCACCTCCAGTGCGTATCGGGGCCGACGGTCTCCGCCTCCCGGCGACGGTCCGTCGCGGCCTCGGCGGCGGAGGATGCGGGGGACGCGAGCAGGCCCACAGCTCGGTCCTGATCGGCGTTCATCAGGATCCGAAGCACGAGGCCGTCCGTCGCCCGGGGAATGTCGATGACTCGGATCGTCTCCGCGAGCCTGTCGGCGTCCGGTAGCAGGTCCAGGAGGATGTTGCGGGTCTCCGTCAGGAACCGCTCGTTGAACACGTTCTCCGGCTCGTCGGGGTAGAGCGGCAGGTATCGGATCCCCGCCTCGACGAGGTCCTGGAAGAAGTGGGTCCCGAACGAGAGGTCGGGGACGTAGTTCCCCTCCTTCCGGGCGATCTCGATCAGCACCGCGGTGTTGTTGATCTCGGAGTAGGTCACGCTCACGCCGAGCTTGATGTCCCCCCGGCTCCCCCACCGACCCGGGCCCATCAGGACGAACTGCCGCTTCGGGAGCAGCTTGTTCAGCTTGCCAACCGCGCGCCCGATCTCGCGGAGGGTGGCCAGGTCCGCGACGTCCTTGTACCGCGCCGGATCCACGTAGACGACGTGCGTGATGTCCGGGACGCGCCCGTTGGACACGTAGCGGCTCGCGGTGAAGACCACCCGGTCGCGAGGGAGATCCGCTGGGATCGGCACCGCCACCGCCTCGGCCGCGTAGCTCTGCGGGCGGCACTGGAGGAGGTAAAGGTGCGTCCCATTGTGAGCGAACTCCACGTCCACCGGAACGCCGAGCTTCTCCTGGAGGAGCCTGAGCAGGGAGCGCATCCGTACCACGAACGGCGTCCTGGACGCGAGGCCGTCGAAAGTGACGACCAAGTCGTCCCGGTCGAAATCGATCTGGAACGGGAGCGGCTGCCTTATCCCCCCCTCCGCGACGATCGAGACGAGGTCACCCACCATCGGGTACGAGGCGCCGTGCTCGCGGAGCAGCTTCGTGACCTCGACCGACTCGAACGCGCGGGACTCGAGGTTGATGACGTCCACCATCTTCGGCGAGTACCGCACCACCTCGTCCACGGTCACGTTGACCCTGAGGCCGGGCTGCCCCGGAGCGATCAGGATCGGGTAGTCGTCCACCATGCGGTCCACCGCCCGTGTCCCGAGTCCGGGCACGAGCCGCAGCAGCCCGTCGTCCCGCTTGATCCGTGCCGACCAGCGGAATTCGTTGTTGCTGAACGCGACGCCGGAGAACGCCGGCAGGAAGTAGCTGCCGATCCTCGATCCGACCACCTCCTGGATCATGATCCCCATCTCCTCGTGCAGGTCGAGGAGACCTCGCTCCGCGCGGTATTCCAGTGGATCCGGGCCGAAGATCGAGGCGTAGACCTCGGCGATCGCGTCCTGGAGCGCGGCGAGCCGCTCCCTCTTGCTCCCCTGGTTGGCCAGGAACAGGCTCTTGTACTTGCCGGAGAACGCGGCGCCCATCCGGTCCTCGAGGAGGCTCGAGCTGCGCACGATCAGGGGCTGCTCTTCGAAGTCGTCCAGCGCCATCGAGAGCCCCTTGACGACCTCCGGCGAGAAGTGGGAATTCTTGAACACCTGCACGATGTGCGGGTACTCGCGGCGGACCTGGTCCAGCTCGAGGTACTTGCGGTTGTAGACGTCCTCGAGGTGGTTGTACTGGATGAAGTTCAGGAGCCCGTCCGAGGTCACGTACCAGGTCTTGGGGACCTGGATGTCGGACAGGAGGTCCGCGTACTCGGTGGACTTCCGGACGATCTGGGTCGCGAGGAAGAGGCCGGAGCTCTTCCCGCCGAGCTTGCCGTGTCCGTTGGGGGGACAGATGATCCGTTGGGCCAGGTCGTAGAAGTCGTCGACGCCCACGTAGCTTTTCGCGGTGTTGATGAAATCCAGCTCATCGGAGAAGAACCGGCGGACCAGGGAGACGCTCATCGCCATCTGGACCGGCCGCGTCATCTCCCTCGGCTCAACCCCCACGAACCGGAACCTCTGGATCGCTTCTGCGATTTCCGGGACGGTGGTCCCCGGGTTCTCGAGGGCATCGAGGAGGAAGCTCGACTTGTCGTCCTTGATCCATTTCTGGATCCTGGAGACGATCTCCGCCTCGCTGAGGTGGGACGCCGCGATCCGGAAGGTCTCCTCGGTGAGACGCAGGAGGTCCTGGAGCGTCTTCTTCTCGACCGGCTGGTTGTCGTCTAGGGTGACGTCCTCCTGGGTCCCGCGGTCCGGGGCGAAGCGCTGCAAGAGGCGCTGAGCCTCCTCGATCCCGTTCCAGCAGAGGTGGTTCAGCATCTTCCGCGAGAGCCGTATCAGCAGGTGCCGGTCGGTGTAACGGAGGAATTCGATGATCACCCACCAGTCCTGCTTGCGGTCGGCGGTGGCCTGTTGGGCCACGTCCCATTCCCGAAGCGCCCCCTGCAACCGGCGCTGGGTCAGGTAGTGCGTGATCCGCTCGGCGATCGTGTCGATCAGCTTCCGCTCCTCCTTCAGGAACGGTCCTTCGTCGGAGCGAGGCATCGGCTGGACGTAGTACACGTCCACCTTCCCGACCGGCCGGCCCTGAACGACGATCGGAGAGCTCTGCACCCAGGGGGTCTCCAGGAAGTCCTGAGGCTCGTAGACGACGTCCTCGATCGTGATCCGCGCCTTGCAGATTCCCGGATACTGCCAGCCCGCCGGGATGATCCCCAGGAGTCCGCGAAAGACCTCGTCCGGCGTCGAGTCGAGCTTGCTGACCAACTCGTCCACCTGGTAGAGGCAGTTCAGCTCCTTCGCGCGCTCCTGGAGGGCCTCGAGGATCTTGTCGATCGGGTCGTGCGTCAGGTCCATGGAGTTCAACCTCGGGTGCGGATCACGCCGCGGCCGGTTCGCCCGTCCACCCGGATCGCGAGCGGCTCGGACAGCCGCAGGTGGCGGACGCGCCCGGTATCGGACACCGGCGGTTGCCGCTCCAGCCATTCCCAGTCGATCCGGTCGTCCCGGTCGTGGCGAACGCAGAAGTAGCTCACCTCGAAGCTCGAGATGTTGTGGAAGAAGTGCGATCCCTGGCTCAGGTCCACGTTCATGTTCGGGAGCGTGGCCTCGACGATGGCGCGCGCCCCGCAGATCTGCCCCCAATCCACCGGGATGCCGAGCGAAGGATCCGAGCTGCCCCAACGTCCGAAGCCGACCAACAGGAAGGGATGCCGCTCCTCGAGGAGGCGACTGTTGATCGCGGCGATCTCCCCTGCCACGACCCGCGTCAGAGTGGGCTCGAATCGGCCGGGCCTCACGTAGACGAGGTCGCGAACCCCTTCGACCACGCCGTTCCCCATGACGTTTTCCGAGGCGAGGAGGACGCCGTCCGCGGTCAGCTCCGCCTCGGAGACCTCCACGAACTCGCGGGAGACCACGAGGGGGCGCACCTGGAGAAAGCCGAAGCGGGCCGGAGCGCCCGTCTCCTCTTCGAAGGTGACCGCGAACTCGATCTCGACCTTCTCCCCCAGCGCCTCCTCGCAGTCCTTCATCAGGCGCCGGATCAGGGAGTTCAGGGGAACGCGCTCGTGGACCAGGATCGGGGAGAAGTCCAGGACTCGCGGACCCGGCCCTTCGAGACCGGGCCTCAGGCGGTCGGACGCGGGGTCGTAGGTGGAGGCGACCCGCCAGAGCGTCCCGTCGGATTCGGCGTCGGCGAGACCCGCCCGCCCGAGATACTCGGTCTCGTTCATCGGGTCGTGGGCGGGGGGCTTCCCCATGTTCACCGCCCAGAACTCGGCCTGGGTCTGGTCCAGCAGGTCCCCGGCCGACGCGAACGGGGCGGGAGCCTTCGGGTACGCCGGGCAGTAGCTCCAGGCCAGGCCTCCGTCCACGATCGACTTCCCGAGCCCCAGCGCCAGGTTGACCACGCCGTCCTCCGGCCTTGCGTGGCCCGAGCGGTAGAAGCTGTACGACCTGACGACTCCCGAGAAGTCGGGGTAGAACCGGTCCCCGTGCCGCCGCCCGACGACCTCCTGGATCAGCACGGCCATCCTCTCGTCCTCGATCCCCCGATCGGTCATGCTCACGTAGTTCTTCGCGCTCTTCGAGAACGTGGACGCGTACACGAACTTGATCGCCTCCGTCAGCCTCCGGAAGCGGGAGTCCGCGTCGAGCTGGTTGTTGGGGATCATCTTCGTCTGGTAGATCCCCGCGAACGGCCGGTACAGGGCGTCCTCGAGAAGGCTCGACGACCTGACCGCCAGAGGCTGGTGCACCTTCTCGATCAGGCCGCGCAGGTCCCCGAGCAGCTCCGTGGGAAGCTCCGCCTTCCGGAAAGCGCTCGCGATCCGATCGTCGGGCAGGTCCGAGTACGCCACCTCGTGGAGCCGGTTGCGTTCCATGAACGCTTCGAACATGTCCGTTGCGACGACCGTGAGGGTCGGGATGCCGACCGAGAACGAGGGGAACGCGTCCGGCTCCAGGCGGGACAGGAGGAGCTCGTGGATCCGGAGAAGCCCGGCGCCTTTTCCCCCGACCTTGCCGGACCCGATCCGGGTGAACCGCTCCTTCCCGTCGAAGAACTTCCTGTCGAACCGTGGGATGTCGGGGATCCTCGGGACGTCCATGGGCATCGCTCCGGGAGGGTGCTGAGGCCCGGATGATAACCCAGCGCCCGGTGCCGTTGCGCGTCGGGCGCGATGGCGCCGGATCCCGCGACGGCACGCGGGGAATGGGTGCCGTCGCGGGTCCCGCACCCGCTCCGGGTCAGACCCAGCCGCGCTCGCGGCAGGCCTGCGCCACGCGGCTCACGGAGGTGACGTAGGCCGCGTCGCGCATGTACATCCTCTGCTTCCGGGCCAGCTCGCTGACGACCACGTAGGCCGAGGTCATCTTGACGTCGAGCTTCCCGAGGACCTCATCCTTCTCCCAGAAGTAGTTCATGTTGCACTGCACCTGCTCGAAGTAGCTGCAGGTCACGCCGCCGGCGTTGGCGAGGAAATCGGGAATCATGAAGATCCCGCGTTCCTTGATCACCGCGTCGGCCTCAGGGGTAGTGGGACCGTTCGCCCCCTCGGCGATCAGCTTCACCCGCTTGTGGATCGAGTTGACGTTCTCCCCGGTGATCTGGTTCTCGATGGCGTTCGGCATGAGGATGTCGACTTCCTGGTCGAGCCAGGCTTCGCCCGGGAGCACCTCGTATCCGAGGGCCCGCGCCTTCGCCTTGTCGATCCCGCCGAACCGGTCGGTGATCCCGAGGAGTGTGTCGAGATCGACCCCGTCCCTCTTCCGGAACGAGTAGGACTTCTGATCACCTTGGTCCCAGCACGACACGCAGATCACCTTCCCGCCCATCTGGTGGTAGAGCTGGATGGCGTACTGCGCCACGTTGCCGAACCCCTGGACGCTCGCGATGGTGTCCTTCGGATGGACTCCCAGCTCCTTGAGCGCCTCGCGGACGGCGAACACGACGCCGTACCCCGTGGCTTCCGTGCGGCCGAGGGAGCCCCCGAGCCCCACGGGCTTCCCGGTGATGAACCCGGGGTACTTCCCACCGTGGATCGTCTCGAACTCGTCGAGCATCCAGAGCATGTGCTGGCCGGACGTCATGACGTCGGGCGCAGGAACGTCCCGGAACGGCCCGACGTCGCGGGCGACTTGCCGGACCCAGCCGCGGCAGATCTGTTCCTGCTCCCGCTGGCTCAGGTTGTGCGGATCGCAGATGACGCCCCCCTTGCCGCCGCCCAGCGGTATGTCCACCACCGAGCACTTCCAGGTCATCCACATCGCGAGGGCCCGCACCGTGTCGATCGTCTCCTGGGGATGGAATCGAATCCCGCCCTTGGCCGGTCCGCGCGCGTCGTTGTGCTGAACCCGGAATCCGCGGAACACCTTGATCGTGCCGTCATCCATGCGGACCGGGATCGCGAAGTGGTACTCGCGAAGGGGGTACCGGAGCAGGTCGCGCGTGCCCGTGTCGAGCCTCAGGAGGTCCGCGACCTTGTCGAATTGCGTCTGGGCCATCTCGAACGCATTGAACCCCTTGTTCTTCATGAAGGTCCCTTTCTTGTTTCGGAGAGCGCTTCGATGAACGACTGCGGCGGCTCTCGCCTTCCGGTTGCCTCAGTTTAGCAGCTTCGAAACCGCCTCTCCAGGCGGAGGAACCCAAAGGGAGCCCGAATGGCCTTTTGATCGCCGGCGCCGAGCGCGCCGAGGAGCCGCGTCGGAGCCCTCAGGGCGGGGGTGGGTGGGGCTTCCCGGCGCCCGCCGTCTCGTGGGCACGGATGACGTACTCCGCCACGACCTCGGCGGCCCGGTGGAATCGCTCGATGGCCTCGATCCTCCCGTCCATCGGGGCGGGCTCGAGCCGGTCCCGCGCGGCTTCCGACCACCGGAACCCGCGGGTCCCCGAGGCGTCGGAGAGCACGCCCCCTTCGGCGGACAACGCGAGCCCCGACGCGTTCATCGCGACGTGCGGGCGCGACGCGTCGAGGAGGTCCGCGCCGACGGCGACGTAGGGACGGCCGGAGAGCGCGAGATGGTAGAGGGTCGGCATCACGTCCGAGTGCGACCCGAAGACGGTCCGGTCGATCGGGGGGTCGGGCAGGTACCCGGGCGGTATGTGGAGGAACAGCGGCACACCCCGCCAGTCCAGGAGCTCCCGCTCGGAGAACGTGACGAGCCCGCCGACGTTGTGGTCCCCGGTCACGGCGACGATCGTCGAGGCCCCCCAGGGCGCCGCCTCGACCTCGGAGAGCCAGTGGCCCAGGTGGTCGCACGCGTACCGGTAGCTCCGGAACCTCGCCATCATGAGGTCGGGGTTCCCCACCCTTCGTTTCCGGATCTCCTCCGGGACCGCGAGCGCCACCGTGGCCGCGTCCGGCGGGACGTCATAGGGCGGGTGGTTGGTCGTGGTGAGCGCGACGATGAACTGGGGGCGGGTCGCGGAGGCGAGCTTGGCCGACAGGTACCTGAACAGGTACTCGTCGTACACCCCCCAGTAGGTCTCGATGCCGCGGGCGCCGGGTGCGACCGCCGCGCGGATCTCGCGGCTCCCCTCGACGTGGTCGAACCCCTGCGCCCCCACGAAGCGGTCGAGGTAGCGCCAGCTCGTGCGCCCTCCGTAGACGAACGTCGTGTCGTAGCCGGCCTCGCGGAACGGCAGGCCCGCCCCGGTCGCGAACGCGACGCCGAGGTCCCTCGAGTCGACGAAATACGGCGTTCCCGGGCGCGCCGGCACGTTCGCGACGAGGCACGAGAGGCTCCCGATGGTCCCGTTGTCGCCGGGCAGGAAGTGCGGGAACAGGATGCCGTCGTCGAGGTGCCCCGCCATCGCGCCGAGGATGTCGAACGAGGAGGACTGGTACCGGATCAGGAAGCTCCCGAAGCTCTCCATGACCACCAGGACCACGTGGGGCGGGTGCGCCTCGAGCCGCGGGTTCCGCGGCGTCCTCGAGGTCAGCGCGTCCCGCCAGGCGTCGGGCCGGTCGAGCGGCACCTTCCTGCCGAGGTAATCGGAGAAAGCGCGGGGCTCCTCGCCGCGGTAGCCGAGGTCGGAGACGAGGTCCCGCCGCCGGCTCTCGCGCCACCTGAGCCGGATCGCCTGCTTCAGCGCGTACGGCCCGTTCAGGGTCATCTGGTTCACGAACAGGTGCGGCGAGATGTCCGTGTCGATGAGACCGAGCGGCTTGATCCCGAGCGAGCCGCGCGCGGCGAGCGCGTGGAGCACGACGGCCGCGGCGATCGCCCCCGCCGCCCTCGGGCCCCGTGACCGGGAAGCGGGCGGTCCGGCCTC
>JAIQFR010000100.1 GCA_020073205.1 Terriglobia bacterium | reverse complement strand
CATAGGTTCCCACCGCCGGCGGGATCGCCGGCGTCGGGTGCCATTGTGACACGCGCCGGCGCGGCGGCAAGCCACCGGAGGGTCGCGCCGGACTCGCACGGCGGGGCGCGCCGCGATACTGTCGGCAATCCTGGAATATGGCGATGCGAGACATAAAGGCGCAATGAAGGTAGGCGGCACGCATTACCGCAGTATCTGGGCGGAAGCCGATGCAACCGTGTTGGTCATCGACCAGACGGTGCTGCCGCATGTCTTCCGGACGGCGCGGCTCGGCACCGCCGCCGAGGCCGCAGCGGCAATCCGCACCATGGTGGTGCGCGGCGCGCCGGCAATCGGGGTCGTCGCGGCGTTCGGCCTCGCCCTCGGCGCCAGCGCGGCATCGGATCTCGAGCCCTCGGCGTTCGACCGGCGGATGGCGGAGGTGTACCGCCTGATGGGAGCGACCAGGCCGACCGCGGTCAACCTCTCCTGGGCGATCGACCGGATGAAGGGAGCGGCCACGCGAGCGCGGGCCGAGGGGCGTTCGGTCCCCGAGGTCGCGCTGCTGCTCGAGGACGAGGCGCGCCGCATCCGCGACGAGGACCTCGCGGCGTGCAGGGCCATCGGGCGCCACGGCGCGGCCCTCGTGCCCGACGTCGCGAGGATCCTGACCCACTGCAACGCGGGGGGGCTCGCCACCGCCGGCTACGGCACCGCCCTCGGGGTCGTGCGGGCCGCGGTGGAGGCGGGGAAGAAGGTACGGGTGCTCGCCGACGAGACGCGGCCGTACCTCCAGGGGGCCCGTCTCACCGCCTGGGAGCTGATGAAGGACGGGATCGAGACCGTCCTGATCACCGACAACATGGCGGGAAGCTTCCTGCACCGTGGGGAGGTCGACCTCGTGGTGGTCGGGGCCGACCGGATCGCGGCGAACGGCGACGTCGCCAACAAGATCGGGACCTATTCGGTGGCCGTGCTCGCGTCGGCGAACGACGTGCCGTTCTACGTCGCGGCCCCGCTCTCGTCCGTCGACCTCGCCTGCCCCGACGGCGACCACATCCCGATCGAGGAGCGCGACCCCAAGGAGGTCGTGGAGCTCTTCGGCGTGCAGCTCGCGCCGGTGGGCGTCGCGGTGCGGAATCCCGCGTTCGACGTCACCCCCGCCCGCTTCGTGACCGCCATCGTCACCGAGCGCGGGATCGCGCGCACGCCGTACGCGGCGTCGCTGCCCGCCCTGTTCGGCGGGGTCTAGTCCCCATGCCCCGCATCCTGGGCATCGAGACCTCGTGCGACGAGACCGCCGCCGCGGTCGTCGAGGACCGTTGCCGCGTCCTCTCGTCGGTCGTGGCATCCCAGGTGGACGTCCACCGGAAGTACGGCGGGGTGGTGCCCGAGCTGGCCTCGCGCCACCACGTGGAGGCGATCGGCCCGATCGTGGCCGAGGCGCTCGAGGTCGCGGGGGGGGATCGAGGGGATCGACGCGGTCGCGGTGACGTCGGGACCCGGGCTCGTCGGCTCGCTCCTCGTGGGCCTGTGCGCCGCGAAGGCGATCGCGTGGCAGCGCGGGATCCCCGCGCTCGCCGTGAACCACCTCGAGGGGCACATCCGCTCCCCGTTCATCGAGCACCCGGACATCCCGCTGCCCGCGGTCGCGCTGGTCGTGTCCGGAGGACACACCTCGCTCTATCTCTGCCCCGAGGAAGGGGTCTACCGCCTGCTCGCCCGCACCCGCGACGACGCGGCGGGCGAGGCGTTCGACAAGGTCGCGAAGCTCCTGGGGCTCGGCTACCCCGGCGGCCCGGTCATCGATCGCCTCTCGGAAGGAGCCGACGAGAGGGCGGTCCCGTTCCCGAAGGCCGTGATGAAGGATCGCTCGCTCGATTTCTCGTTCAGCGGGCTCAAGACCGCGGTCCGCCGCCTCGCGCAGCGCGAGGGACTGGCGCGGCCGGCGGCGACCGGCGGCGAGGCCTCTCCGCGCGTGCGCGACGTGGTGGCGTCGTTCCAGCGCGCCGCGGTGGAAGCCCTCGTCGACACGACGCTCCGCGCCTGCCGGCGCGAGGACGTGCGGACGGTCCTGCTCGCGGGGGGCGTCGCCTGCAACCGGAGGCTCAGGCGGGCGTTCCGGGAGACGGCGGGCGAGCGCGGCCTGTCCGTGTTCATGCCCTCGCCCGAATACACCACCGACAACGCTGCGATGATCGCGGCCGCGGGGTTCCTGCACCTCGATCGCGGCGAGCGCGCCGGACTCGATCTCAACGCCGACCCGAACCTGAGGCTGTGAGCCCGCGGCGGGGCCGCGCCGTTGCAAGACCGGCGTCCTTCCCCTAATCTAGCGCCCACTTCCACCGCGGGACCGTCGGGGAAGGAGGTGGACCATGCGCGCCATCGACCTGAAGGGAAAGACCGCGCTCGTCATGGGCGTGGCCAACCAGCGCTCGCTCGGCTGGGCCATCGCGTCCGCCCTGTCGAAGGCCGGGGCCCGCCTCGCCCTCACGTATCAGGGCGAGCGCCTCCAGGAGAACGTCACCGCCCTCGCCTCCAGGATTCCGGGATCCCTCGTCATGGCCTGCGACGTCATGAGCGAGGACCAGATGGACGGCGTGTTCGCCCAGCTCAAGGGTCAGTTCGGGAAGCTCGACATCCTGGTCCACTCCATCGCGTTCGCGCGACGCGAGGAGCTCGAGGGAGAGTTCAAGAAGACGAGCCGCGAGGGGTGGCGGATCGCCCTCGACGTGTCCGCCTACTCGCTGGTGGCGCTGGCGAATCGCGCCTCGCGGCTGATGGACAAGGACGGCGGGAGCATCCTGGCCCTCTCCTTCCTGGGGAGCGAGCGCGTCTTCCCGAACTACAACGTGATGGGGACGGCCAAGGCCGCCCTCGAGCAGGCGGCGCGCCACCTGGCGTTCGAGCTGGGGCCGCTCAACATCCGGGTGAACGTGATCTCGGCGGGGCCGGTGCCCACCCTTTCGGCCCGCGGGATCACCGGGTTCAACCTGCTCGCGACCCACCACCGGAAGTACGCCCCCCTCGGAAGGAACATCGAGGCGACCGAGGTGGGCGACGCCGCGCTCTTCCTCTCTAGCCCCCTCGCGTCCGGGATCACCGGCACCACCCTCTACGTGGACGCCGGGTACCACGCCATGGGGTACTGATCGTCCCGGCCGCTCCGCGCCGTCTGCTATACTGACCGGCTGTCCGGCGCGAAGTCGCCGGCAGAGCGTTCATGAAATCCCAGCGCATCCGGAATTTCAGCATCATCGCGCACATCGACCACGGGAAGACCACCCTCTCGGACCGGCTGCTCGAGCGGACAGGGGCGGTGCCCGACCGGGAGATGCACGACCAGATGCTCGACGCGATGGACCTCGAGCGCGAGCGCGGGATCACCATCAAGTCCCACGCGGTGACCCTCGCCTACCGGGCGAAGGACGGCCAGGACTACATCCTGAACCTGATCGACACCCCGGGCCACGTGGACTTCTCCTACGAGGTCTCCCGCAGTCTCCGGGCATGCGAGGGGGCGCTCCTCATCGTGGACGCGAGCCAGGGGGTCGAGGCCCAGACGCTCGCCAACACCTACCTCGCCGTGGAGAACGACCTCGAGGTGATCCCGGTCCTCAACAAGATCGATCTGCCCGGCGCCGACGTGGACCGCGTGAAGGAGCAGATCGAGAGCATCATCGGGATCGACACCGCGCATACCATCGCGGCCTCCGCGAAGGAGGGGACCGGCATCGACGAGATCCTCGAGTCGATCGTGTCGCTCGTCCCGCCTCCCCGCGGCTCCTACGACGCGCCGCCCAAGGCCCTGATCTTCGACTCGTGGTACGACGCGTATCGCGGTGTCGTCATGCTCGTGCGGGTCGAGGACGGGACGTTCCGCAAGGGGATGCGGATCCGCCTCATGAACACCGGCGGGACGTACGACATCGAGGACATGGGCGTCTTCTCGCCCAAGTCCACACCGCGAACCGAGCTGTCCGTCGGCGAGGTCGGCTTCGTCATCGCCAACATGAAGAAGATCAGCGACTGCCAGATCGGCGACACGGTCACCGAGGAGCGCAACCCGACCCACGCCCCGTACCCGGGATTCCGCGAGGCGAAGCCGATGGTGTTCGCGGGGCTCTACCCGACCGACGCCGCGGAGTACGAGAACCTCAGGGACGCCATGGAGAAGCTCCGGCTCAACGACTCCGCCTTCAACTACGAGCCGGAGACCTCGGGCGCCCTCGGATTCGGCTTCCGCTGCGGCTTCCTCGGCCTGCTCCACATGGAGATCGTCCAGGAGCGACTGGAGCGCGAATTCGACCTGGACCTCGTCACCACGGCCCCCGGGGTCTCGTACCGCGTCACCACCCACCGGGGGGAGACGATCGAAGTCCACAACCCCAGCAAGCTCCCTCCGCCTCAGAACCTCGCCTCGATCGAGGAGCCGGTCATCCTCGCGATGATCATCACACCGCCGGAGTACGTCGGGAACATCCTGAAGCTCGCCGAGGAGCGCCGCGGGATCCAGAGGAAGCTCTCCTACCTCTCCAAGACCCGGGTCCTCCTCGAGTACGACATGCCGCTCAACGAGGTCGTGCTGGACTTCTTCGACAAGCTCAAGTCCTGCTCCCGCGGCTACGCCTCCCTGGACTACCAGCTGGCGGGCTACCGCGAGAGCGACATGGTCAAGCTCGACCTCCTGGTGAACGGCGAGCCGGTGGACGCGCTGTCGCTGATCTGCCACCGGGCCAAGTCCGAGCAGAAGGGGCACGCTCTGGCGGTCAAGATGAAGGAGCTGATCCCGCGACAGCTGTTCGAGGTGGTGATCCAGGCGGCCATCGGCAGCCGGATCCTCTGTCGGACCACCGTGCGCCCGATGGGGAAGAACGTCCTGGCGAAGTGCTACGGCGGCGACGTGACCCGCAAGCGTAAGCTCCTCGAGAAGCAGAAGGAAGGGAAGAAGCGGATGAAGCGGGTCGGCCGCGTCGACATCCCGCAGGACGCCTTCCTGGCGATCCTGAAGGTGGATTGACGTGCGGCGCCAGGACCGCAATTTACCGTCCCCCGCGGTCGATGCCGGTTCGAACTTGGGATAGAGTTAGCCGCGCCGGTGGGGCGGCGTCCGTCACGGGAGGGCTGCCCGACGTGCGGAGGGGTTCGCCCATGAGATCGATCCGGCGGCCGCTGCCGGTCCTCGTCCTCCTTCTCGCTTCGCTCCCGGCCTTCGCGGCGGCGCGCTCCTGGTTCGTGTCCACGACCGGGGACGACGTCAACGGGAACGGGTCGATCGGATCTCCCTTCCTGACCCTGGGACGGGCGGTGAGCGCCGCCGGGGACGGCGACACCGTCCGGGTCCTCCCCGGCGTCTACCGCGAGTGCGTGGACGCGTCGCTCAAGTCGCTCTCGTTCGTCGCGACCGCGATCGAGGCGGACCCTCCATCGAGCTTCGTCACCATCGTGGACGGCACCGGGATCTGCGGCGGGAGCAGCTGCGAGGAGAGGAAGAGCCTCGCCTGCTACGGCGCCGGCACGGTGCAGTGCACCGGGCTCTGCGACGACCACGTCTGCAGCACGACCCAGACCCAGCACTGCCTTCTGAACGCGGACTGTCCCACGGGCGAGACCTGCTCCGTCGTGCAGGCCACGGGGATCTGCACCAACGACGCCAGCGCCTCCTGCACGGTGGACGTCTGCGTGATCCCTACGGGCAACGTCGTCGGCGCGTGCCGGGACCACCCGACGGTCAGCTGCTCCGCCGCAACCGACTGCTCCGACCTGGGGTGCGACTTCGGCTCCTGCGACCGGATCCAGGGCACGTGCAGCGGATCGGGCGCCTGGTGCGTCGCGAGCGCCGATTGCCCCGAGGGGGAGACCTGCGAATCGCTCGCGACCCTGCCTGTGCTCGGGCTCGGCGCGGGGTCGTCGGTCACCGGCTTCACCCTGCGCGGCGGCGGGCTGTCGGGGGTACGCCTTTCGGGCTCCGGCACCATCGCGAAGAACGTCGTCACGAGCAATCGCGCCACCGGCGACGACGGGGGCGGGATCCACGTCGACCCGCCGCCTTCGCCGCCTCCCCTTCGCTGCTGGGGCGACACGTCCATCGCCTGCGCGAGCGACGTGCGGTGCCGGGTGTGCGTCGGCGATACCTCGGTGACCTGCACGATCGGCCAGGACTGCGTCGACGCCGGCGCCGGCTCGGTCTGCGCCGAGCGAGGGCCCTGCCTCAGCGCGACCGAGGTGTTCGTCCAGGACAACACGATCGGCGACAACGTCGCGGACGTCGGCGATTCCGGCCATGGCGGCGGGGGCCTCATCGTGCGGGCCGCGGTCCCCGCCGGATCCGGCACGCGGCTGGTCGCGACCGGAAACGACATGGCCCGGAACACGACCTCCGGCGACGGCGGGGCGGCCCTCCTCCTCGCCGGTGGCGAGGGGCGCCTCGAGGCGCGGTTTGCGGACGACACGGTCACGTCGAATTCGGCGCACGACGGCGGCGGGCTGGCGGTGAAGGCGACGCTCTCCGGCGAAGGCGCCCGCGCGGACGTCACGATCTCGGCGAGCACGATCGGGTCGAACACGGCATCGGGGTCCGGCGGCGGAGCCCTGGTCGACCTCTCCGTCGCCGGCACGGCGCGGATCCTCGCGAGCGGGAGCGGCGTGCGGAGCAACCACGCGGCGTTGGACGGCGGAGGGCTCCTCCTGCGCGCCGCCGGGGACGGGCCGGGAGTGCGCCGGCTCGACGTCGAGGGAAATTCCGTCTCGGCCAACCGAGGGGGAGGCTCGGGCGGCGGCCTCGACCTCGCCGTGACGAACGGGGCGGAGTCCGCCGAGGAAGGGACCCTCGTGGCGAGCGGCAACGAGGTGATCGGGAACTCGTGCGCGGCCGGTGGCGGGGGCCTTCGCGCGACAGTCGCCTCGTCGGGAGCCGCGGCCGGTGCCTCGATGGCGGTCGAGACGAACACGCTCCGCGGCAATTCCGCCGGATCGTTCGGCGGGGGTGCCACGCTGGTGACGGACTCCGAGGGGGCGGCGGGGGCCTCGGCTCGGTTCGTCCGGAACCTCCTGGCGGACAACGCGGCGACGAACGCCGAAGTCGGCGGCGCGACGGGAGGAGGGCTCTTCGTCTACGCGCATGGCGGCGCGGGGCTCGCCTCGGTCGCCGTGGACTACGGGACGATCGCGTCGAATCGGACGGATGCCGGAGCGGCGGCGATCGAGATCGAGTCCGACGGCGCCTCCGGCGGGAGCGCACGCGTCGCGATCTCGAACTCGATCCTGGCGAGCAACGACGGTCTGGCGATCGGCGGCCCTTCGCCGCGGGACGCCGGGAAGCTGATGCACGGCGGCACGCGGGACTTCCACGTGGACGTGGCGTACACCGACGTCTTCGGGAACAGCGGGGTCGACTACGAGCGGACCCTGAGGGACGAGCTGACTCGGGACGATACCGACATCGCCGCGGATCCGAGGCTGGCCCCCGACTTCTCGCTGGCGCTCTGCTCGGGCGCGCTCGACGCCGCCGATCCCGCGGCGGACTTCTCCCTCGAGCCGAAGCCCAACGGCCTCAGGGTCAACCTCGGCCATCTCGGCGGCACCGCGGGCGCGACGGTGACCGTTCCCGACGTGAACGGCGACGGTGAGGTGGACGGCATCGACCTGCTCGGGATCACCGCGGCGTTTGCCGCGGACCGGCTTTTGTCCCCGCAGCGGTATTACGCCCCGGCGGACCTCGACGGGAACGGCGTCGTGGACGGCGACGACCTGGCCTACGTGGCCGCGTTCTTCGGCTTCGCGTGTCCGTGAAGGTGGAGGAGCGGACGATGATTCGGCGACTTCCCCTGGCGAGAGTCCCGCGGGCCGTCGCGGCGGCGGTGGGCTGCCTCGTGCTCCTCGGGTGCGGCAGCACCAGCAACCCGACCTCCTCGGGGGTCGTCGCCTCGTTCCTCCCCGACGCGCCGTCGCCACCCGACGGTTCCGTCACGCTTCAGGCCGGCGAGACGACGGGGACGCTGGTGCAGGTGCGCGTGTCCGTCAAAGGGGTCGACGACTTCTTCGGCGCGGCGTTCTGGATCTCGTATGACGCCACGAACGTGGCCTACCGGAGCTACGACGTCTCGACCTCGCTCATCTGCGACGGCGGGTGCGACACCGACCCGAAGAAGGAGGCCGTGACCGTGCTCGTGGACCCCTTGTCGCTGCCCGGCACCATCAAGTTCGGAGTCTCGAAGAGGCAGCTCGACGGAACGATCAAGGGGGTGAATGTAACGGATGCGAGCGACCTGATCGTCCTGACTTTCGTCGCGAGACAGGCCGTGACGGGCAGCCCGATCATGTTCGTGGACGGGCACGGGGAGGTCATCGACTCCACCCCGCCGCCGACGAATACTACCGCGGTCACGTGGGCCGGCGGGACGCTGACCGCCAAGTAAGTCCCTACTTCGGTTTCGGGTAGAGCGCCTCCCAGCCCTCCGGCTGGTTCTTGAGCCACCGGTCGAACCAGGCGAGGATCGTCCGCGACCACACGATCCGCTTGGCGTGGTCCAGAATCAAGTGGTCCATGCCGTCCACCTGCACGTACTCGACCGGGACCCCGAGCAGTTTGAGCGCCGCGAAGAACGAGGCGCTCTCCCCGGGCGGGACGTTCGTGTCCGCGGATCCGTGCGTCAGGAGGATCGGGGTGCGCGCCTTGTCCGCCCGGAACAGGGGGCTGCGATCGACGTAGATGTCCTTCCGGCTCCAGGGAAACGACCCGGCGGTCGCAAGGGCGCTGTACGAGTATCCCCAGTATCCCTCCCCCCAGTACGACGAGATGGACGAGATCCCGGCGTGCGAGACCGCCGCGGCGAACAAGTCGGTCTTGGTGACGATCAGCTCCGTCATGAACCCGCCGAACGACGCTCCGATGCAGCCGACCCGTTTCGGGTCCGCGTAAGGATGCGCCTCGAGGAATTTCCGGGCGCCCTCGATGATCTCGTCGGAGGTGATCTCTCCCCAGTCGTTGACGTGCAGCGCGGAGAACGGCTGCCCGAACCCGGTCGCGCCGGAGGGCTCGAGCACGTAGACCACGTATCCTTGCCCGGCCCACCACTCCTTCGGGTAGCGGCCGCCGAACTCGCGGCTGACCGGGGAGGTCCCCCCGTAGTAGTACACGATCACCGGGTACTTCTCGGGGCGTGCCGGATCGAAGCCGGGCGGAAGGTAGACTCGCCCGTCGATCGTCCGGCCGCTTTGCGCCGCGAACGTCCAGGGCTCCACGGTTCCCTTCCGCATCCCGGCGAACCACGTCGCCGCGGGCTCGAGCAGGACCTTCGACGTGCCGCTTTTGAGGTCGGCGACCGCGAGCCGCTCCGGGCTCCAGGGGGAAGTCCCGCTGGCCGCGGCCACCGGCGCCCGCTCGGCGAGAGACAGCTCCTGAACGACGTCGCATTCCGTCGAGATGGGGGTGAAGATCCCGGACGCGACCTCGTACCGGTAGAGGCGCACTCGGTCTCTGTCCTCGGCCTCGAGGTAGATGTTCCCGTCCACCCGGCTCCAGACGGCGGAGGTCACGGACGGATCGAAGTCCCGGGTGATCGCCTCGACCTGGCTCGTCGCCGGGTCCAAGACGTAAAGCTGTCCGTCTCCTTCGTTCGGTATCGTTCCCGGGGGCACGTTGACCCCCGCCGAGCCGAACTCCGAGGGGCCCGCCTGGAAGAGGATCCGCTTCCCGTCGGGCGCGTACTGCGCGCTCTCGAGCCAGCGCGCGTCGCGGAGCTTGACGGCCGATAGGTCGGAGAGATCGAGCTGCCAGACCTCCTTCCGGGTATACGGCCGCGCGCCGAAGTCCTCGACCTCGCGGACGAAGAGGAGATTCCGGCCGTCGGGCGAGAACGCGGTGCCGCTCGCGGTGAGCGCACCCGCGGTGAGCCTACGGCGCGTCCCGTCCGGGACGGTCACGAGGTGGAGGTAGCTCTTCGTGCGGTAGTCCTTCTGGCGGTCGAGCAGCCCGTCGAAGCGCGTGATGCCCCGCTTGTCCGGCTCGGGCTTGACGCTCGAGGCGTAGACGATCGCGCGCCCGTCGGGCGACCACGCGTACCCGGTCAGGTTCTCGACCCTCTCGAGGAGAGGACGTACCTCCTGGGTGCGTCGGTCGAGAAGCCAGATCGTCGAGCGCTCGGTGTCGCCTGGGCCGCCCTTCGCCTCGGTCACGTAGGAGAGCCAATGCCCCTCCGGGTCCCAAGCGACCTGCTTCACGCCGGGACTGCCGCGCCACGCGCGAAGCAACGCGCCGTCGGCGGCGGAGCGAATCTCGACCCAGGCCTCCGCATCGTCGGTCGACGGAACCACCCGGGAGAGCGTGACCGCGATCTCGGTCCCCTCGGGGGAGACCGCCAGTGCGGTGATCTGCGGCGCATCGAGAATGTCCCTGACGTCGAGGTCCCAGGCCGGATCGAGCGTCGCCACGAACCCGGGGCCTCCCTCGTTCTTGGGCGACCGCAGGAACGCACCGAGCGTCCAGGCTCCGGGCCGCGCGGGGTCGAGCACCGTCTCGACGAGGAGGAGGTGCTTCCCGGTGGTGAGCCCGAGCGACGCCTCGACGCTACCGGGCTTCTTCGGGTCCTTGTCGGTCCCGCCCGTTGCCACCGATTCGCCGTCCAGCCACGCCCGACGCGGTTGGGTGCCCCGCACCTCGAGGTCCAGCGAGCGGTAGCGGTCGACGGTTAGATACGCGGCGAGCCACGCCGTCGCTGGCACCCCCGGCATCGCACCTTCGGGCGCGTCGAGGGTGACCAAGCCGTCGGGGGTGGCGTCTCGCGAGGCCCACTTCAGGTGGCCGCCGCCGAACCACGATGCCTCCCCGCCCTCCGTGGGGCGCCAGGATCGCATCGGGAACCGCTCCGCCTTGAGAAGTTCCTCGATGCCGTAACGACCCGTTGCTTCGTCGTGAAACACCGGGAGCGGATCGAGAGCCGGCCCGAGAAGAATCCATCTCGCCACCGGCGTCGAAGGAGGTTGGGTGTCGCTCTGGGGAGGGTTCATCACTTTGTCCTTCTCGATTCGACCCGGGTCCTTCGCCGCGAGCGGAAGGGTCGCGACGCAGAGCGTGCAGAGCGCGAGTCGCCAATCCGAGGAACGCATGGAGCCTCCTCCACGGCCATCGTCTCGAGTCGGCTTCGAGGATACCATCGGGGAGGAAGGGGGAGTTTCGGCGGCCTGATGCCGGATATGCCGATAATCCGGAAGACAAAAAAAACGGCACGCGGGAACTGGTGACCCGCGCGCCGAATAATGGGGAGGTCGAGACTTTTTTACACTTTTTTGCTTTCTGCGGGGGGGGGCCTTGCGCTCTTCGCTGCGTTTTCACCGCAAGGGCTCGCCTTGGCGATTCCGGCGCTCAGGGGGTACCCTGCCGTCGAGGGGTTCGTTGCTTATCGGAGCGTCGGGGCCCGGGGGAGGGTGGTTGCCATGTGTGGGAATTCCGGCCGGTATCTGGTCATTCTGGCCTTGCTCTTGCCGCTGGTCATCCCGGCCACTGCTCGCGCGGAGGACCCACCGAAGCCGCCCGAAGGGGATGCCTCAAACAGGGGTGGCGAGATCAAGAAGGCTGGCCGGGAGTTCGTCCAAGACGTCAAGACCGTCGGTCGCGACGTTCGAAAGAGCAAGGTTGGACGTTACGTCGAGGGCGGGGCGCGGGATGCCGCGGGGGCGGGCCGAAGCGGCCTGGCGTGGACGAAGTCGACGACCTTCGCGGCCGCCGACGAGGTGCGCCGGGCGACCCGGGAGTTCTGGGACGACGTGATCCGTACCCGGCGCGCCGTGCTCGACAAGCTCCGCAAGGAGAACTCCGACCTCGAGGCCGGCAATAAGGAAAAGAGAGAAGGGAAGGCGCCGCGGACCGAGCCCGCCCGGGAGGTCCGGTGATCCCTCCCGCCGGTCGGGGCACCGCCACGGCTCGGCTCGCGCTCGTCGCCGCCCTTTACCTCGCGATCACCGGATGCGGGCACGGGGGGAACGCCGCTCCGTCTCCGTCCCCTGGCTCCTCCGCGCCGCCGTCACGTGAGTTTCCCTCCCATGCGGCCGATGCGACGATCGAGAAGGCGAAGACTCCCGAGGAAAGGCGCGCGCTCGAGAAAGCCCGCGACGAGGTGGACGCGGAGATGCGAGAGAAGGTCCGCGTCCTCGACGCCGAGATCGAGCGGCTCCGGAGGGAGAACGAGGCGCTCAGGGCCGAGAAAAAGAAGTAACGTCGCGCGCGTGTTCCTCCGCGCGCTCTGGCCCCGCAGCCGAGATTGCAGTACCCGACCCCCGTGCAATAATCTGCCGCCTCACGGAGGTCGGCGTGATCACTCGCATCGAGATCGCGACGCGGCCCGGGTTCCGGGACCCGCGAGGGGAGGAGATCTCCCGGACGATTCGCGGGTTCCTCGGCATACCGGTCGCTAGGGTGCGCACGAGGGACGTCTACCGGATCGAGGCCAACCTCACGCGGGACGAGTCCCTCCGGATCCTGGCGGAGTTCGCCGACCCCGTCCTCCAGGCCGGGGACATCGGCCGGGTCGAGGACGGTCCGTTCGACGTCGCGGTCACGGTCGCGTACAAGCCGGGCGTCACGGACCCCGTGGGGAGGAGCGCCAGAGTCGCGGTCGAGGACACGCTCGGGCGCTCCTTGGGGGACCCGTCCTCGGTCTTCACGTCCACGCTCTACCTTCTCGACGGGGTCGACCGCTCGCATGCCGATCGGATCGCCTGGGGCCTCCTGGCGAATCCGGTCGTCCAGTCCGTAAAGGTGGAGACGCGCGAGGAATGGGCCGCCTCGTCGCCCGACCTCTCCGTGCCCAGGGTCGCGGGACACGAATCCCCGATCGCCGTCGCGGTGCCGCTCTCAGGGAGCGACGACGATCTCGTCCGGATCAGCCGGGAGCGACTCCTCTCCCTGTCCCTCGCGGAGATGCGGACCATCCGCGACCACTTCCTCGCGGCCGCCGACGATGCGCGGCGACGAGAGGCAGGACTCGGTGACTCACCCACCGACGTCGAGATCGAGTGTCTCGCCCAGACCTGGAGCGAGCACTGCAAGCACAAGATCTTCAACGCCACGGTCACCTACAGGGAGCCCGGCCGGCCGCCGGAGATTCTCCGGTCGATCTTCAAGACGTTCATCCGCGGGGCCACCGAGAAGGTCGACCGGGCGATCCGCGAGCGCGACGGGGTCTCGTGGCTCGTGTCGGTGTTCCACGACAACGCCGGCGTCGTCGCCTTCGACCACCACGCGAGCCTGGTCTACAAGGTCGAGACTCATAATTCCCCGTCCGCGCTCGATCCGTACGGCGGCGCGATCACCGGGATCGTGGGGGTCAACCGCGACCCCTTCGGGACCGGCCTCGGCGCCGACTTGCTGGCGAACGTGTGGGGGTATTGTTTCGCCTCGCCGTTCCACGACGGTCCGGTCCCGAAAGGTCTTCTCCACCCGAGGCGGATCCGGAACGGGGTTCATCGCGGCGTGATCGACGGCGGGAACCAGAGCGGGATTCCGTACGCGCGAGGCTTCGAGGTGTTCGACGCGCGGTACCTCGGGAAGCCCCTGGTGTTCTGCGGCACGGTCGGGGCACTCCCCGTCGCCGTCACGGGGCGGCCGGGGCACGTGAAGAGGGCGCGCCCCGGCGATCTGATCGTGATGACCGGCGGCCGGATCGGTGCGGACGGGATCCACGGGGCGACGTTCTCGTCCGCGGCGCTCGACGAGTCGTCGCCGGTCCAGGCGGTGCAGATCGGCGACCCGATCACCCAGAAACGGATGTTCGACTTCCTCCTCGAGGCGCGGGACCTGGGCCTCTACGAGGCGATCACCGACAACGGCGCGGGCGGCCTCTCGTCGTCCGTCGGCGAGATGGCGCGCGGATCGGGGGGGGCGCGGCTCGACCTCGCCCGGGCCCCGCTCAAGTACGCCGGGCTCGCCCCGTGGGAGATCCTTCTGTCCGAGGCGCAGGAGCGGATGACTCTCGCGGTGGCTCCGGGGAAGGCCGGCGCGTTCCTCGACCTCGCTCGGCGGCGTGAGGTCGAAGCCACGGTCCTCGGCGAGTTCACCTCGAGCGGCCGGCTCCACGTCACGTACGGCGCCGAGACGGTGGCTCTCCTCGACATGGAGTTCCTGCATGAGGGGGATCCCGACCTCGACCTCGATGCCCGCTGGACGCCGCCATCCTTCCCCGAACCGCCGGGCCCGCCCCCCGGCGATCTGACGCGCGCGCTCCACGACCTCATGGGTCGCCTCAACCTCTGCTCCGGCGAGGCGAAAGCGCGGTACTACGACCACGAGGTCAAGGGATTGAGCGTGGTCAAACCGTTCACGGGAGCGAAGGCCGACGTCCCCGCCGAAGGGACGGTGCTCCTCGCCCGGCACGGCTCGGTGAGAGGCTACGTTCTGTCGGAAGGGATCCATCCTTTCCTCTCCGACATCGACACGCACGCGATGGCGGCCCTCACGGTGGACGAAGCCGTCCGGCGGCAATTGGCGGCCGGGGCGCGCCTCGATTGGATCGCGCTCCTCGACAACTTCTGCTGGCCCGATCCGGTCCAATCCGAGTCGACACCCGACGGCGCCTACAAGATGGCGCAGCTCGTGCGCGCCTGCCGGGGGCTCCACGACGTGTGCGTCGCCTACGGCACGCCGCTGATCTCCGGCAAGGACTCGATGAAGAACGACTCGACCATGGGCGGTGTTACGATCAGCGTCCCGCCCACGCTCCTGGTGTCGGCGATCGGCCGGATCGACGACGTGCGAGAGGCCGTCACACTGGACCTCAAGACGCCCGGGGACGCGATCTTTCTCGTGGGAACGACCCGCGACGAAACCGGCGCGAGCGAGTACTTCCGTTATCGCGGAGACCTCGACGGCCTGGCGCAGCCGCCGGGCGGCCCGCGCCCTTACGTCGGCAACAAGGCGCCCCGGGTGGACCCTGCCGAGACGCTCCCGATCTACCGGGCATTCGACAGCGCCGTGCGCGAGGGCCTGGTTCGATCGGCCTCCGTCCCCGCCCGCGGCGGCCTCGCCGCGGCGCTGGCCCGCGCTGCGATGGCCGCCGAGCTGGGGATGGACCTCGACCTGGACCGATGCCCCGATCTCCGCCTGCTCCCGGCGGACGTCGCCCTGTTTGCCGAGTCCTGTGGACGCTTCGTAGCCACGACATCGGCGGACGATGCCGCGAGGTTCGAGCGCCGTTTCGACGGGCTCGCATGCCGGCGGGTCGGAACGGTCACGAGCGCGCCGCGCATCGTCGCCCGCCTCGGCGGGAGGACCGTGCTCGACGCGGACGTCCTCGAACTCAAGGCCGCTTTCAAGGCGACCCTGGCGGAAGACAAGAGCGAGGTGAACAGCGCCCCCGGGGG